>JAQVWF010000001.1 GCA_028698615.1 Syntrophorhabdaceae bacterium | reverse complement strand
GCCATCAGGGACATCAACCTCAGGAACGCAATGATGCGGGAGGTCTTCGAGTTTGCCGCGCTTCGGCCTTCCGTTGTGAGCTGGCGGGAGATGTACGACCTCACCTTCCTGGCCCAGGGATCATCGGGGAAAGAGATGGAGCCCGTCCTCGCCGAGGCTTTGAAGAAGCTCGAGGAACGCCGTGACAGTGGATATGCTTACAGACCAGCCGGCACGCCCCGCGTAATGGTGACGGGCTGTCCTGTCGGAGGGGATGCCGAGAAGGTCTTCAGGATCATCGAAGAGGCTGGCGGCGTGATCGTCGTACTCGATGCCTGTTCGGGGTTCAAGCCTTACATGACGGACACCGTGCAGGGGACAGGCGACCCGGTGCGGGCGCTGGCCCAGCGGTATCTGGCCATACCTTGCTCCTGCATGACCCCGAATACGCGGCGCCTTACCGAGATAACCCGCCTGATCGACACATTCAAGCCCGACGCCGTCATTGACGTCGTGCTGCAGGCGTGCCACTCCTTTAACATCGAATCCCACAAGGTGGGGGAATACGTCCAGAAGAACCACGGTCTGCCGTTCCTCAAGATCGTGACCGATTTTTCGCTCAGCGATGAGGAACAGGTACGCACCCGCATCGAAGCTCTTTTGGAATCCTGTTTTGTACAGAACATATCACACTAAGAGGAGGTACGGACATCCATGTTTAAGAATCTGAAGCCGATGTTTTTCGTTGTTATCTTTGTGGCCTTTTTCCTTGTTTCCGGCGCCTTTGCGGCCGACGTCCCCAATCTGAAGATGGGCTATATCTTCACGACCCACCACACCTCGTTCATCGTGGCGGCACAGAAGGGAGAAGCCTTCAAGGACATGGGCGTCTACCTGCGGCCGGTTGTCGCCAAAGACAAGTATGAACTGGTGGTTAACGGTAAACCCATAGCCGTTTTCCAACTCATCGTCGCAAAAAGCGGATCGGAGACGGCGGCGCTCTTCGCGCGCAATCAGCTCGATCTGGCCATGGCCTCGGTGACCGCCATCATGTCGGGGATCGACAAAGGCACTCCCATCAAGATCTTAAGTCCCCTCCAGACCGAGGGGATGGGGCTCGTGGTCCCCAAGGATTCTCCCCTCACCGATTGGAGCTCTTTCATGAACCACGTAAGGAAGGCTGACAAACCCGTCAAGGTCGGGTACCACTCACCGACGAGCGCGCCGAAGATCGTCCTGGAAGGCGCGTTGAAGAAGGCCGGGATCACGGTGACCGAAGACCCCAACGACCAGTCGGCAAAGGTCCTCCTTGCCGACCTTAAGGGCACGACAAATATGATCCCCGCCCTGGCGAGCAAGCAGGTTGACGCGATCGTGGGGCCATCGCCCTTCCCCGAGGTCGCCGTAAGCCGCGGCGTGGGAAAGATCCTCGTTAACCTGCGGGACCTGCCGCCGACGGGTTACTGGCATGACTTCCCCTGCTGTGTCACGGCGGCGAGCGATCAGACCATTGCCAAACATCCTGAAGTGGTGCAAAAGTTCGTGGAACTCATTGCAAGGAGCAACGCCTGGTGCAACAAAAACAGGCTGGAGGCCGCAACCCTTACCGCGCAGTGGATTGGTCTTCCCGCCGATGCCGCAAGGGCGTCGACGCTCGTCTTTCTGCCAAAATTCAACAGGAGCTGGATGAGGGGTGCCGACAAGCTGATGGCCGTCCTCAACGAGATGGGAAATTTCAAGGGCTCGCTGAAGGGCAAGAAGATCGATGAGGTAAAACCGGTCCTTTTCGACATGCGCTTCATCGACAAAGTAAAGATGTAGAATGCGCTTGAAGGATACACTCGTCAGGGCGGGCGCTTACCTGCTTGTGCCCTGTCTTTTTCTTATCCTCTGGGACGTCATGGCCCGGCAATTGAACAACGAGGTCATCCTGCCCGGTGTCGGGCAGGTGACCGAGTTGTTCGTGAAGCCGACGGAGAGCCTCATCGCAATGGGGTCCCTCGCCATCAACGTGGCCATCAGTCTCGTCAGGGTGCTCGCCGGCTACCTGCTTGCCGCCTGCATAGCCGTACCGTTGGGTATCTTTATGGGATACTATGGAACGGTATTCAGGCTTCTGAATGGCTTTCTGGCGCTTTTCAGGCCAATCCCGCCCCTGGCCTGGGTGCCGCTGGTGCTTGCCTGGTTTGGAGTGACAAGCCTCGCGACGCTCTTTGATGTACAAAATGGGCTGGCCTATCTCTATCTCAACAATCTGAAGTTCTCGATGGTCTTTATCATCTTCATAGGGGCCTTCTACCCGATACTGACCAGCACCATTCACGGCGTCATGGGCGTTCGGAGCACCCTTCTGGATTCGGCGCGGGTGCTGGGGGCCAGCGAGCGGGACATATTCCGGAAGATCCTGTTGCCTGCCGCGTCCCCCTCCATAGTCAACGGCATGCGGATCGGGCTTGGGGTGGCCTGGATGTGCCTCGTGTCGGCCGAAATGCTGCCGGGGAGTCTTTCCGGTGTCGGCTACCTCATCACCCACGCCTATACGCTCGCAAGAACGGACATCGTCATTGCCGGCATGATCAGTATCGGCGCCATCGGCGCTTTTCTGGACCTCTTCTTTCGGTTTATCGAGGACCGCAAGTTCGCATGGACAAGGTTGACACGATGAAGGCCAGCCCCATTCTCCGTATCCATGCGCTGCAGAAGGAGTTCCGGAGCAACAACGGCGCAGCCGTGGAGGCAGTGGCCCAGGTCAGTTTCGACGTCCCCGAGAACGATTTCGTGTGCATAGTGGGACCGTCGGGGTGTGGAAAATCCACCCTCCTGCGCATGATAGCAGGCCTCGAGACAACCACCTCCGGCAGAATAGACTACAGGGGTGAGGCAATCTCGCGGCCGCGAAAGGAAATCGGTATGGTATTTCAGGAATACTCCCTCCTGCCGTGGAGGCACGTGCTTGACAACGTCGCTCTGGGCCCCGAGTTCCTCGGCGCGCCGCGGTTACTGCGCGAGGCAAAAGCGATGGAGTACCTGCGCCTTGTGGGCATGGAAGATTTCTGGCGGGCCTTCCCCCATGAGCTCTCGGGCGGCATGAGACAACGCGTTGCCATCGTCAGAGCTCTTGCCAACAACCCCGACGTCCTCCTCATGGACGAACCCTTCGGCGCCCTCGATGCACACACCAGGATCCTCCTGCAAAAGGAGCTTCTCCGGATCTGGGAAAACCACCGCAAGACGATCCTCTTCGTGACCCACGGTGTGGACGAGGCCATATATCTCGCCGACCGCATCATGGTCATGTCCGCGAGACCGGGCCGGATACTTGAGGTCATCGATGTGGAAATGGAGCGCCCCAGAGCGCGGGCGCATCCCTCCTACGGACCCCTGGCGGAAAGGATCCTGGCGATCCTCGAACAGGAGTCTGCCCTTTCTTTCTGTGACTCAGGCACACTTCAGCATAACGACGGATGACGATAACACATATTTGATTGCCGAACGATTCTGGATTAAACTACCTTCCAGAGCGCCCGATGGTCGGGCAAAATACAGGAAAGCGGGTGCGATCATGGCAAACCACTCCCATCTGTTCGTAGAGACCTTTGACGGATTTCTCGGTTACGGCATGGACAGGCAAACCGATGAGGATACGGTGCGGGTGTTCCTGCAGAAATTCTCCGATGACGATCTCATGGAAACAGTCCTGAAACGGATGTCTGATGACGATCTGGCAGAGGTATTTGAGGTCATAGGAAAGATGCTTAAAAAACACCTCACCGAACCCGAATACCATCGATTATTCCTCAAGGATGAAGATTGACCAAAGGGTTGAAAGTTCCCGGGGAACCCTTCATGGCAAGGAAATGTTTACATCGATCTTGCTTGGCTGTGGACAAAGAGCCTCTCGTCACAGACGTGGTTCCGGGCGGGGGCTAGTTAAGGATATTGAAGCTTGCCGGGATCTTGCGTTTGCATATGGGGCACACGGGTTCGATAAGCGTAAAGGTCTTGCCGAAGACATCAACGCTCTTGAAGAACACGCCCGGGGCCTCGCGAAGGTTTTTTTCGCTGAAGATCTTGCCGCATTCACATGCAGGATATTCCTGGCGGATAGTCGTTCCCCTGAATGCCTGATCGGCGTATCTGGTGACCATTTTTTCCTCTTCCGTTGTCATGGCTCTAATATAATCTCCTCGTTCGTATTTGGCAACCCCATTCCTGATGTTCCTGCGTTTCCGGCTTCGTCTTTCTCAACATCGTCCTGCAACTGTATTCGGTATCTGCGGGGAGAAACTTAATCCGGTAAGATCGCACAGACATGGCCGGAACCGGCAGGCACAAGACGCAGGGCGTCAGGAGCGGATGCCTCATGTTTCCGCAGGGGTGCAAGGCTCCTGCCGGGTGGCCGCAGGGGGCTGTTCATTCCTGTGGAATTTTCCGGGGAATGTATATATCATATCCTTGCCAGCAAAAAAGCTTTCACGACATCAGAGCGCAACTGGACAATCAAGGAGGGCGCAGTATGAGCGGAGTTTTCGGCATAACATCGAAGAAGAACTGCGCGAGCAACCTGCTCTATGGTACCGATTATCATTCGCATATGGGCACGGAATATGGAGGAATGGCCGTACTGGGAGACCAGTTCCACCGCAGCATACACGACATCCGCAAGTCGCAGTTCAAATCAAAGTTTTTTGAAGAATACAAGGAAATGGAAGGTAACTCGGGTATCGGCGTCATTAGCGACCGCGACGCTCAGCCGCTCATCATAGGCTCCAAATTCGGCACCTTTGCCATCGTTTCCACGGGCATTGTGGAGAATACCAACGAACTCGCCAAGGAGCTTCTTGACGCCGGTGAGACATTCAGCGAAATGTCCGGCGGCGGCATTAACTCCGTCGAACTTATTGCCAAGTTGATCACCCAGGGGGATACGCTGATTGACGGTATTCGGGGCGTCTACGACCGTATCGAAGGATCCGCGTCTATTCTGCTTCTCAGGGAGGACGGCATCTATGCGGCCAGGGACCGTCTGGGACGGACTCCACTCGTCGTCGGCGAGAAGGACGGAGACTGGGCCGTGGCTACCGAGGACTGCTCCTTTCTGAATCTCGGGTTCCATGTCACCAAATACCTCGAACCGGGCGAGATCGTCAGCATCGGGCCTTCAGGCCTTCAGGTGCGGCAACCCGGCGGGAACCACAACCAGATATGTGCCTTTCTCTGGATATACACGGGATATCCCGCCTCCAGTTACGAAGGGATAAATGTGGAGGTGGTCCGCGAACGGTCGGGGAGGTTTCTCGCCAAGAATGATAAGGTGGAGGCCGATCTCGTCGCTGGTGTTCCCGATTCGGGGGTCGGCCATGCCATCGGCTACTCCATGGAGTCGGGCCTCCCCTATCGCAGGCCTCTTGTCAAATACACGCCCGGATACGGCAGGAGCTATACCCCACCCTCTCAGGAGATACGGGATCTCGTGGCCACCATGAAGCTCATACCCGTTCGGGACGTCATCGCCGGCAACCGCATCGTCCTGTGCGAGGATTCCATCGTGCGGGGCACACAACTCAAAAATTTCACCGTCGTAAAACTCTGGGACTCGGGCGCAAAGGAGATACATGTCCGCCCGGCCTGTCCGCCTCTCATGTTCCACTGCAAGTTCGCCCTTTCCACGAGGTCCATCGACGAACTCGTCGCCCGCCGGGCCATCAATGATATCGAGGGAGCACCTACGGAGGATATTGCGGAATATCTCGATGACACCTCGGAAAAGTACCGCAAAATGGTCGAGTGGATCGCCAGGGAGATCAACGTTACCACCCTAAAGTTTCAAAAGATCGGTGATATGATAGAGGCCATCGGCCTGCCCCGGGAGAAGCTATGCCTTCACTGCTGGACCGGGGAAGGCGGCCCCTGCTGTACGCAGTGACGTGACGAATGACGAGGTGATATGAGGGGAGACGAATTCTTTCGTCAGCTTGCCGCACGGGAGCCTTTTGCCGGTTTGCATCCATCCGTGGGAGCCTTTTTCAGGGAATACCTCTCCCGTGAGAAGGCTGTCAGTTTCGACGGCCGTTTCGTCGTCAACGCCCATTTTCCTCCCTTTCCCGGCGGCGCATTCGATAATCTCGCGGAGCATTTCGGCGCCCTCGGAGAACGGGGCAACCGCAGGCTCTATTCCGTCACATTGGGAGTCACCAACCGCTGCCGGTACCGGTGCTGGCATTGCTACAATGCCGGGCGGAAACAGCGCGACCTCAGCCTTCGCAACGTGGAAAAGATCGCGCGTCAGCTTTCCGGGCTCGGCAGCGTTATGGTCACCCTCTCCGGAGGTGAACCGCTCCTGCGGAGGGACCTCGAAGACATAGTGGGCTTTTTCGACAGCAGGTCCTGCCTCATGCTCAACACCACCGGCTCGGGCCTGACGGAAGATCGTGCCAGAAGGCTGAAAGAAAAGGGCCTCTTTGCCATTGGCGTCAGCCTCGATTCAATGAACTCAGAAGAACATGATAGGAAACGCGGGAGACGGGGGGCATTCCGGACCGCCCTGAGAGCCTTGCACACGGCGTCCGAGAGCGGCCTTTACCCTTACGTCGTCACGGTGGCCAGCCGGGAGATCCTGAAGCCGGACAACTTCATGAGATTCATCGAGTTCGCCGGCAGATCACGTGCCCGCGAGGTCCACCTTCTTGAGCCGTGCCCCACGGGGAGGCTCTCGGGCAGAGGCGACGTGGTTCTCGACCCTGCCGGGCGAAAGCTCATTCTCGACTATCAGCACGAGGTGGCGGCGAGAGAAGACCTGCCCATACTCTCCACTTTTCTCTATCTCGAATCTCAAAATGCCTTCGGCTGCGGAGCGGGGCTCACCTATCTTTATATCGATGGCAGCGGCGAGGTCTGCCCCTGCAATCTCATCCCCCTAAGCTTCGGCAATGCGGTAAGGGAGCCCCTGACGGCTATCCTCGAACGGATGGGGAGACATTTCGCGAAACCCCGGGCATCCTGCGTGGGCCATATCCTGGCAGGACACATCCCCGAGGGACCCATACCGGCTCCGCCAGAGATATCCGAAAAGGTTTGTGGGGAGCACCTTCCTCGCAGACACAGGCTTCCTCGCTTTTTTACCGTTAAAAGAGGCGCAACGGCAAGTGTCGGCAGCGCCGAACTGCGCCACGCCTACGACAGGATCTGCTGCGATTACGATCGGCACTGGCTCAGCGAGGCAGGCAAACCCGTTCGGAAGCTCGTGGAAAAACTGACGCCCGGGGGGGCCATGAGGATATTCGAGGCAGGATGCGGCAGCGGTTATGCTACAGCGCTTCTGGCGGAGGGTTTTGGCCCCTCCTGCGGGATAACGGCCGCTGACATATCGCGGGAGATGATAGGTGTTGCCCGGAAGCGCATCCGCGCTGCAGGCCACGGCAACGTCCGGTTCTTTCAGGGAGACGCCCTGAGGGCATTGCGGCGGCGTGGCCCCTTCGACCTTGTCTTTACAAGCTGGGTCCTGGGATATATCCCCCTTCAGCCTTTCTTTGAGACCACTGCGGCATCCCTTGATGAAGGCGGCCGTCTCGCCTTTATCGTTCACCGGCAGAATTCGCCCGCCCGGGAGCTGGGAATATTTCGTGAACTTGTTGCCGAGGACCCTTCGGTGCTCAAGAAACGTATCCATTTCGACTTTCCCGAGGGCAGGTCCCAGGTGGAGCGGCTTCTTGAAAGAACGGGCCTCCTTCCCGAAGAGATCTCCGAGAGCCGGATCGTGTTCCGGTGCGCCTCGCCGGAGGGCGTCCTGGAGCATCTCATCGGGTCCGGCGCAGGAACAGCCTTCTACGATGCCCTCGACCCTGTCAGGAGACAGGATATGGAGGCCAGATTCAAAAAAGTCCTGTCCGGCGGCGGCTCGGGGCAGGGGGTCTACGATGTCGTGCATGAATTCGTTCTGTGCGTTGCACGAAAGGCCGCTTGAGGCCGCAAGACGCACAGCGCGGAGATGGGAGGTGGAACCATGAAGAATATTATGGCCGTGGACATAGGGGGAACGAACAGCCGTTTCGCGCACTTTGCCATCGATGACAAAGAAACCCTGTCATACATCGGCGGGCTGAGACTGAAGACAGCCAGCGCGTCGTCCCTTGACGATCTCATCGAGAAGGCACACAGAGAAGGTCCGATACCGGCGGGCGCACGGTGGGATGCCGTGGTCCTCGCCGTGCCCGGGGCAGTTAAGGAAGAGACCTATGCGAAGCTGGCGAACGTCCCCTGGGCAGTGGATGTATCCGGCCTTCGGGAACGCACCGTCGGCACGAAGATACTCCTCATCAATGATTTCGTTGCGCAGGCCTTTGCCTGCCCCCTGGGGGACCGGCTCACGAAGGAGATCGTGCAGGCCGGCGAGGCGCAGCCAGGCGCCAGCATAGGTGTGATAGGCGCAGGTACGGGTCTCGGGCACTGTGCTCTCGCATCGACGCAAGGGGACACTCTCCTGCCCTTGCCTTCAGAGGCCGGGCACGCCGCTTTCCCCTTCTATGGAAACGCCGAAACGGCCTACCGGGATTTTCTCCTCGACAGGACACAGGCCGAGTATCCCTATGGTGATATCGTCGTGAGCGGACCGGGCCTCACCCATCTTCATGCCTTCCTGACGGGTCGCGAGCTCCCGCCGGAAAAGATCGTCACCGAGATTACCCCGGAGGCGGAGACGACCGTCCTTTTCGCCCGCTTCTACGCCCGTGCCTGCCGCAACTATGCGCTCACCGTCCTCACCCTGGGTGGTCTCTTTATCGCAGGCGGCGTCGCAATGAAAAACCCCTTCCTCGTCGTGAACAACCATTTCAGGGAGGAATTCACTCATTCGGTCCACTATGGCGCGATGCTCGAAAAGATCCCCGTATCCCTCATGCTGAGCGAGGACAGCGGCCTGTGGGGGGCCGCCAATTTTGGTGCCATCAACCTGGGAAGGGAGAAACGATCGTGAGAAAAGCAGGCAGAGCCCAATGACGGATGACGGAAAGGTAAGGTCCAACAGCCTCGTCTGCGTTGTATCGGCGATTGCCGCGACGGGAGGGCTGCCCGCTGGAATCAATTGAAGCGGGTATGAGAGCCCTGCGGCCCTCGCGGAAGTGGGGAAATATAGAAGATAAGGCAGGTAATGGGAAATGGGAAAGATGGACGGTTTCCCTGTTACCCATAATCGATCACCCGTTTCAATAAAACCTAAAAGGAGGCGGTATGGCAGGTTCCAGGGAGATCAAGGCAAAGGGGATGAACGTGAAGAAGTTTGTCGACGAGAAGGTGGAGGAAATACGCGCCGCCGTCGGCAAGGGGGTGGCGATCAACGCCCTGTCGGGCGGGGTCGATTCCTCGGTGGTCACCATGCTGGGCCACAAGGCGTTGGGTGACAGGCTGAAGACCTATTTCATCGACACGGGCCTCATGCGCAAGGACGAACCCGAGCGCATAGCGTCAATCTTCAAGGGTCTTGGCGTCAACATCGAGATCCTCGATGCCAAAGCGAAGTTCTTCAAGGCGCTCAAGGGAATAACCGACCCGGAGCAGAAACGCGAGGCCATCACCCAAACATTTTACAAGGATGTTTTTGGCAGGCTCGTCACGAAAAGCAAGGCAAAGTACCTTCTCCAGGGGACGATCCTCACCGATATCGACGAGACGGTGGCAGGCATCAAGAGGCAGCATAACGTTTTCGAACAGCTCGGCATAGATCCGAAGAAGGCCTTCGGCTATCATATCCTCGAACCTCTTGTTCAACTCCGCAAGGACGGCGTCCGCAAGGTTGGAGCAGTGCTCGGCCTGCCCGCTTTCATGTACAAACGCATACCCTTCCCGGGTCCCGCTCTGGCCGCCCGCGTCGTCGGCGAGATAACACCCGAAAAGGTGGAGATCGTGAGACTCGCGACGGTCGTCGTTGAGGAAGAGCTCGCAAAAGTGAAGGCCTTTCAGTACCTGGCCATCCTTCACGAGGACAGGATGACGGGGATGCGCGACGGCAAGAGGGACTTCGGCCGCCAGATAGAGGTGCGCTGCTGGGATTCCGTGGATGCCCGCAAGGCGACTCCGACAAACCTGCCCTTCTCGAAGCTGACAAGGATAGCCTCCAGGATATGCCGGGAAGTGCCCGGCGTAGTAAGCGTAACTTACAATATCGCCGCAAAGCCGCCTTCAACGATCGAAGCGATCTAGGGGCGGGGCCGCAAGGCTTCAGAGCCCGGCGACGAAAAACCATTATCGACGGGAAAGACACGAATGGTTGAGAGTGGATTCATTATAAGACGGATGGAGAGGAAGGATGTTGAGCTTGCCGTGAAGTGGGCAGCCGAGGAAGGCTGGAACCCCGGCTTGAATGATGCGGTTTGCTTCCACCACGCGGATCCCCATGGTTTTTTCACGGGAGAACTGAACGGTGAACCGATAGGCTGCATTTCAGCGGTATCCTATGGGGACTCCTTCGGGTTCATAGGTTTCTATATCATCAGAAAAGAACAGCGCGGAAAATGGTATGGCGTCGAGCTTGGGAGACATGCGATGAGCCATCTCGGCACCCGCAACATTGGTATCGACGGAGTGGTAAAGAAGATAGGGAATTATGAAAAGTTCGGTTTTACACTTGCCCACAGGAACACCCGATATGAAGGCAAAGGCGGGGGGTCAAGCTCTGCTGGCATCGTTGAGCTGACAACCCTCGCCTTTGAAGCACTCGTTTCCTATGACGCCTCCATTTTTCCGGCGCGGCGGGCACGCTTTCTCGAACAATGGATCACGCAGCCCGGCGGCACATCCCTCGGTTTCCTCAAGGACACAGAACTGAAAGGCTACGGTGTGATCCGCCCCTGCAAGACAGGATTTAAAATGGGCCCCCTTTTTGCTGATTCCTTCGACATCGCCCGGAGATTGTTTGATGCCCTGGCAGGAACGGTATCGCCGCGAACACCTGTTTTTCTGGATGTTCCCGCAACAAATCCTGCCGGCCTTGCGCTCGTACAGTATGGGAACCTGGCGCCCGTATTTGAAACAGGCAGAATGTACAACAGGGAAATACCTGCCGTCCCGATGGAGAAGGTATTCGGGATCACAAGCTTTGAGCTTGGCTGATCGACTCTTTTTTTATTGCACAACCTTTACAATTCAGATAAAAAGAGGAAACAAACAATGAGGAGGAAGAATATGTCGTGCAGAAATGGTGTTCTTTTTTTGGCTGCGATCCTGATGATAGTTGTCGTTCTGCCCGGGTGCGGAAAAAGTCCTGAAGAAAAGGCAATGGAAAAACTTATCGAACAGGGTACCGGCGGCAAGGTCACGGTCGATTCTGCCCGGGGAAAGATACAGATAACGGATAAGGAAGGGAAGGCGACGATAACGGCGGGTGCGGCGACAGAGGTTCCCGCAGGCTTTCCGACGGACATCCCCATCTATCCAAATACAAAGGTGATCAATACAATGACGGCGGGCGATATATTACACGTTACCCTCATCAGTGAGGAAGGCGTTGGAAAGATTGCCAGCTCCTACAAGCAAAAGATGAAGGCGCAAGGGTGGAAAGAGACGACCTCCCTCGCCGTGGAAAATACGGTAACCATGGCCTACGCGAAGGGCAATAGGAACGCAACCGTCGTTGTAAGCGAGGCCGAAAAGGGAAAGACGGGAATTCAGCTTCAGGTATCGGCAAAGAAATAAGGAAGGCAGCGTGCCGCGGCTGCCGGGAAGGGGATGCGGTCGAATGGAAGGTTTCCGCAGGGATTAAGGGATACCGGTAAAGGAGATCGTCTATCAACCGGAGAGGATGGGAAACTATGACCTCTGGCACATGTGACCTGGATGTAGTGCTTTTTGATTTCGGGGGTGTTCTGGCCGACGAAGGATTTGCAAAGGGGCTTGGCGCCATCGCGGCAAGGAACGGACTCAACGAAATGGATTTCATCGGCCTGGCCCGCGAACTCATACACACCACAGGATACATCACGGGCCAGGCCGATGAACACACTTACTGGCAGGCAATACGGGACAGAACGGGGATAACGGGCAGCGACTATGAATTCCGAAACGAGATCCTCTCCCGGTTCACCCCGAGGCCCTGGATGCTCGACATCGCAAAAAGACTCAAAGCATCGGGAATCCCCGCCGTCATCCTCAGCGACCAGACCAACTGGCTTGACGAACTCAACGAAATCCACGCTTTCTTCAAACACTTCGACATCGTCTTCAACAGCTACCATCTCGGTAAATGCAAGATGGATCCCACGCACTTCACCGACACCATCTCCCGTCTTCAGGCAGCGCCGGAGCGCATGCTCTTCATCGACGACAGCGAAGACCACTGCGAAAGGGCCCGCCTGTCAGGCATGAAAGCCATCCGCTTCGCAAGCCGCGAACAATTCCTGAAGGACCTGTCACATTATTGTCACGGCATCGCCCCTTAACCCCAGAACCTTCCAAAGCTAAGGGGCTCTCCCCCATCACCCGTTACCCATGGCCTGTCCCATTACTTCCCCGCCTGTTCTACCGCCACCGCCACCGCGACGGTTGCGCCTACCATGGGGTTGTTGCCCATGCCGAGAAAACCCATCATCTCCACATGCGCCGGCACCGACGATGAACCTGCGAACTGCGCGTCGGAGTGCATCCGGCCCATCGTGTCCGTCATGCCGTATGAAGCCGGGCCCGCGGCCATGTTGTCGGGATGGAGGGTCCTGCCCGTGCCGCCTCCCGAAGCGACTGAGAAATATTTCCGGTTCGCCCCGTTGCACTCTTTTTTGTATGTGCCTGCGACGGGGTGCTGGAAGCGCGTCGGATTCGTTGAATTCCCGGTGATGGAAACATCCACTTTTTCATGGTGCATAATGGCGACACCCTCACGGACGTCATCGGCGCCGTAGCATCTCACCGCCGCCTTGTCACCTTTTGAATAGGGCCGGCTTTCCACGATCTCGAGCTTTCCCGAATGGTAATCGAATTTCGTTCTCACGTAGGTGAACCCGTTTATCCGGGAGATGATCTGTGCCGCGTCCTTCCCGAGCCCGTTCAGGACAACCTGCAGGGGCTGGTGCCTCACCTTGTTTGCCGACTTGGCAATGCCGATAGCGCCTTCGGCGGCGGCAAACGACTCGTGTCCCGCGAGAAATGCGAAACATCTGGTGTCTTCCCTCAAAAGCATGGCAGCCAGGTTCCCGTGTCCCAGGCCAACTTTTCTGTCATCTGCAACGGAGCCGGGAATGCAGAATGCCTGCAGCCCTTCACCGATGGCCTCGGCGGCATCCGCCGCTTTCGTGCAGCCCCTCTTAATGGCTATGGATGCGCCGACGATGTAAGCCCAGCCAACATTCTCAAAGCATATCGGCTGGGTTTCCTTTGCGATCTTGTATGGATCCACGCCCTTGCTGTCACAGATCTTCTTCGCTTCCTCGATAGATGTGATGCCGTATTTATTCAGCGTGGCGTTGATCAGCCCGATCCTTCTGTCGTAGTTCTCGAAAAGTGCCATATCGTCATCCCTCCTTATTCATGTCTCGGGTCGATCAACTTCACGGCTTCGTCAACCCTTCCGTATTTTCCGGAAGCCTTCTGAAGGGCCTCGTTGGCATCCATGCCCTTGGCTATCATCTCCATCATTCTTCCCAGGCTCACGAATTCGTAGCCGATTATTTCGCTGTTCTCATCGAGGGCGATCTTCCTCACGTAGCCCTCGGCCATTTCCAGGTACCTGGGCCCCTTGGCCACTGTGCCGTACATCGTGGCCACCTGGCTCCGCAGTCCCTTCCCGAGGTCCTCAAGCCCGGCGCCTATCGCCAGTCCGCCTTCGGAAAAGGCGGACTGGCTTCTCCCGTAGACTATCTGGAGGAAAAGTTCCCTCATTGCCGTATTGATAGCATCGCACACAAGGTCCGTATTCAACGCCTCAAGTATCGTTTTCCCGGGCAAGATCTCGGCACACATGGCGGCAGAGTGGGTCATGCCCGAGCAACCAATCGCCTCCACCAATGCCTCTTCGATGATCCCGTCCTTGACATTGAGGGTCAACTTGCAGGCCCCCTGCTGCGGCGCGCACCACCCTATCCCGTGCGTAAAAGCGCATATATCCTTAACTTCCTTTACCTGTGTCCACTTGCCTTCCTGCGGTATCGCCGCGGGGCCATGGTTCGCTCCCTTGGTCACGGAGCACATCTTCTCCACTTCCTGCGAGTACATCATAAGAGTATATCCTCCTGTGTTGGTTTATTGCGGTTCAATCAGTGCGATTCGTGAGGCACGGCTATATTATACAACCTTAGCGGTACCGATGTCATGGGATGATTACAACTCGAAGTTACGAAGGATAACATTGTGCAAAAATGCGGCCTGACCCTGGCTGGTCCCGGGGTCAGGCCGCTAGCTTTCTCTTTCAGTCCCCTCAACGACGGGGCGGTGTGAGACGGTTTTTTAAATCCCTTATTCTCTCGTCTTTTTCCTTTTCTTCTCCGTGCGGGCCTCTTTTTCCTGTTCGTAGATGTCCTCTGTGAGAGTGGCCACGCGCTCGCGCCAGCGGGGGTCGTTCTTGTTGAGTTCAACCTCCTCGTAGAAGTCGGAGATGCTGTGATTGAGAAGTTTGTACGGGTTGTCGTCGACCTCTATGTCGAAGAAGGTGTGCCTCAGTTCATGGCGCAGTATCTTTACTCTGTCGAGATCGGTGATGTTGTCCCAGCATTTCTTGTCGAGGGTGATGATATAATCATATCCTTCGATGATATCGACACCGTTCCTGGTGAGATGGCGAACAAGGTCGTTCGTCTTGATGATCCGTGCGAGGACAACCATGCCGCCGGATTTTCTTTTTTTCAGGTCAAAGAGGACCTTTATCTTTGCATTCACCAATTCGGGAAAGTCCTGTGATCTCACCTCTTTGAGCAGATCCATGACATGATCGTTCACCTCGTCGTAGCGTAATCCCATAGTGCCTCCTGAAGAAAATACGAATTTTAAGCGGACGGGCAAGATTACCATGAGGGGTGGTCAAAAAGCAAGGAACCGGTGCCGACGGTTTGCGTTCTTGACACGAAACTGACAGAACCGGTATAAGAAGCATAACGGGCACGAGTGGCCGACAAAAGGAGGAGACGATGGGTCGCTTGAGGACACGGGGCAGACCATATATGAGAAAGGCCTTTGCGGTATGGCTCATCCTTCTCGCCGTCTTGTGCCTTGCCGCATGCCCTGCCGCCGATGTCCTCACCGAGCGTGAAGGGTTCGTCGAGGTCACCGGCGGCAGGGTATGGTACCGCATCGTCGGCTCCGGCAACGAAACCCCCGTCATTCTTCTTCACGGGGGGCCGGGCAGCGCCAGTGATTATCTCAAGCCCCTCGAGAAACTTGCCGTGGACCGGCCCGTCATCTTCTATGACCAGCTAGGCTCCGGCAGGTCGGACCGCCCCGCCGACAGGACGCTGTGGCGCATCGAAAGGTTCGTCGAGGAACTCTCCCGCGTCAGGGCGGCCCTGAAACTGAAAGATATTCACCTCTACGGACACTCCTGGGGGACCATGATCGCCGTAGATTACATGCTGACGAAACCTGCCGGGGTAAAGAGCCTTATCCTCGCGAGCCCTTGCCTCAGTGTAAAGCGATGGGTGGAAGATGCGGATGCCCTCATCCTCCAGATGCCTTTACAGATACGACGGGTGATCAGGCACCACGAACGGGAAGGCACAACCGGTTCAAAGGAATATGAACAGGCCGTGGGGGAATATCTCAAGCGCCACCTGTGCCGCCTTGACCCATGGCCGCCCGGGCTTTTGCAGGCATTCAACATGTCAAACCAGGAGATCTACGGGATCATGTGGGGACCAAGCGAATTCCACCCGACGGGAAACCTTAAGACTTACGAGCGCGTCTCCCGGCTTCGTGAGATCAGGGTGCCCACCTTTTTTACGGCTGGCCGGTACGATGAAGCAACGCCGGGGGCAACGGAATGGTATCGTTCCCATGTACCCGACTCTTCCCTGCAGATATTCGAGAAAAGTGCACACCTCCCCATGTTCGAGGAACCCGAGACCTACCTGGAGAGCATCAGGGGGTTTCTGAAGAAAGAGAAGTAATGGGTAATGGGTCATACCTGTCCAAAATAGATTTATGGCACCGGACAGGCAGACCCGAGATGTTCCTTCCGAAAGTCCACGGAGAGCGGAATGACCAATAACCAATGCACCAATGACTGAAAGAAAAGAATACCAACCAGAGGAGAAGCGGCACCTGTATTTATTTTTTTGGTTATTGGAATTTGGTCAATTGGTCATTCTCCTTGCTTCCTGAATACCGGGCAGTATGAGATCCAGCTCCAACTGCGGAAGAGGCCAACCTCGTTTTGGAACAGGGGTTTTGACTGTCCCGGACCGTTGGTGCGGCTGATCAGGCGTTGGAGAAAGGGATTATTTTGGACAGCAGTGAGGTCTTTCCCATCACCTGCCTTTATTTCACATACCAGTTCCTGCCCGTTTTCTTCACATAGATCCGGGCGACGGTGCCGCAGTCGTCACAGACATCGGCGAAGAACTGCTCGGTGCCCATGATCACAAATTTGGTTTTGTAAGCAAGCCCTATTCTGCCCGCATCCGCTGTCTGGTCAACCGTTACACCGCGTACGATATTGCTCCCCCCGCAATGGGGGCATTTCCCGGTCTTCTCGTCCATCGCGCCTCCGTCCGTTCCATAGAGCCGCCCTCAGGCGGGCTGCCGCGGCACACCTCATGACCGTCGCGGCGCAATAGCGTAAAGTGTTCGCCGGAACATGTCAAGTTCCGGAATGTCCTGTCCTGAACGGTCCTTTCTGGTGACAAGACGTGGGTAACCCGCCGCGCCCCACTTGCTGTTACCTGTCACGGTCATGTTCTTCATCTCTCGTACCCGTGGACCCGAGGTCGTGGTGTTTCACGTCTCCGGCAACGGCCTCTTCGAGGACAAGAATCTCATTTCTTTTTTTCTTCTCCAGCTGCCCGACAAGGCTTTCAATCTTGTCGACGAGCTCACCCGCGGTGATCTTTCCCGCAACGTAGTCCTCCTTGTGGCGGGTGATGGAGGAGACGAGGTCGACGGCGACTATCTTCTGCGCGAAGAAAAAGTCATAGACGGCAACGGTGACAGCACAACAGGCGATAGACGTGATGATGATGATAACAAACCCCTTCGCGCCCAAACCGGTCCTGTCAGTAACGTGCACCGGCATAAACGTCCTCCTTTCCTGCCGGTTCCTCCTCGGCGCTCTTTATCACGATCCTGACGTTGAGAAGCTTGGCGGCGGTGGCAACATTGGCGCCTCCTTTCCCGACGAAGAAACCGCAATACCTGGGATCCACCCTCACTACGGCTTCCCGAAGACCCTGCGAATAGAGCACCTGAACCACCTTATCCGCCGGTGCCGGGACGAGGGAATTGACTATGTATTCTTTCATGTTCGTGCTATAGCGGACAATGGTGATGGTGTCGGTGGTGTATGACTTCACCTTATCGAGATAAGGAAGCGAAGCTGATAATGGATCGTAATTTCTGAGGCCCTCGATGGAGACCTTGGCAAAGGCGCCGTTTACCACGCTGGCCGCCCTTCGTACCCGAACCCTTCCATCGCGTATGATGGGCGAAAGGGCCTCTTCCGTGATGCGGCGGAAATACTGCGGCGATCTCTGGCTCAGGAAGACCCTGCCGTTTCCCATCAAGAACACCGCGGCCACCGTTTCTTCCCCATGTCTGTATTCCCTGCTGGCATACCTCTTGGGCAGATAGGCCAACAGATCAGTTCCCATGACGAGGACGAGGTAGGCATCCCTGCCGGGCAGGTCCTTGACGATGACACATTGTATGAGACGACCTATCTTGATTGTTGTCATCATGTTTCCCCCTGACATGTTTTCACTGCACAGGAGTATTACTTCTGGAAGAGAAAAAAAGGGCCAAGAATAATGACGGGTGGCGGGCTGCAGCGAACGGGAAGGGAAGGCTCCTGCGACCTATTGCCCGTTACCCGTCTCTTTTTCGGTATCTATCCCCGAATCCTTGAAACTCTGGAACCTTCTTTATATACTGTTGGTCAAATACACACTGAGGTGAGTAAGATGGAATGCACCATGGAGAAAAACAGGGCCGCCTGCACGTGCACCTATGATTCCTGTTCGCGTAAAGGAAAATGCTGCGAATGCGTGGCGTATCACAGAAGCAAGAAACAGCTTCCCGGCTGCTTCTTTTCAAAGGAGGGCGAGGCCTCCTACGATCGTTCCTACCAAAGGTTTGTCATGGAGAACGCATAAGAACGGTTTCAGGGAAAAGACAAAAGAACAACAAATCATAGTGATGGCAAAACGATCGCTGACCAGTGCAGATGGTGCCCGGGGCTTTTGCTTGAAACGTGAAACTTGAGACGGTTTTTCTACTCTTCCAGTTCCTCGAGTGTTTCCTGGGCTTTTATGCGGACCTCTTTGACCTTGTGAGCCATGGCGGCGATGGAGATCTTCCGCTTGGCATCCTCCTGCTGGCGCGGCGGCAATGAAGCATAGAGCTCCAGGAGCTTATCCAGGGTTGCACCGCAGACATCGCTGTCCTTGAGATCGAGGAAAAGGATGAGCGTCGGCGTGTCGTCGGGCAGACCGTATTTTGCCATGTATTTCTCGGCCTGCTTCGCAAAAGCCTCCGATCCGTAAGCGTTATGAAGCCTCGCAAAAAGCTTGTCGTGCTCGGGGGTCCCCTTGTCTCCCTTGAAGAGCCTGTCCAGGGCGTCCTTCACCCTTCCCTGCTGCCAGCGGTCCTTGGGCGCCTCCCTCTTTTTCCCTTCTCCTTTTTCCTGCCTGCCGTAAAAAGTGCTTCTATCCCTGCGGCGATCAAGCTCGCGCCAATCAGGTCTTTCGTCGTCGTAATCTCCCATGACTACCCCGTTTTCTATTTTGTCTTAATTATAATAGATAGCAGCCAAAATTTCACACTTTTCTCGTCCATGGACCGGGAGCTTCAAGCCCCGGAACATTGAAGCTTCGAAACACTTTGTCCGAAGGTCCTCGAAAGGACGCTTAAAGGGCTCAAAAGACGCTCCTTCCCTTGACTAAGCAGCTCCAAACCTTTATTATTTACTCTCAATCCTATGCAGACAACCATTGTGCGTAACTCGCTCATATCCCGTCGAGGGCTGCAACAGTTCCTCAGTCTTCCCGGGGAAGACCTTGTTTATGTCTCTCTCCTCGAGATACTCTCAAAATTTCAGGACATCAAGCAGTTCGCCAGCGAGATCCACACCGAGATCCACCTCATAAAACCCATCCTTAAGATACTTGGCTACGCCTATGAATCGAAGCCGAAGTACTTCGATGATTCCATAAAGGGGCCCGATGTCGCCCTTTTCGCGACGGAGGCGCAACGGGACAGGACATCTCCTCTGTGGGGCACGCCGGAATACTATGAGAACACGCTGGCCGTCCTTCTTCTCAAGCGCTTCGGGCGAAACCTCGAGGAGGGCGTCAGCGGTTTCTACCTGGAGTTCGAAAATCGCATTCCCCTCTACCAGCTTTTCTATTTCCTGAAGAATACAAAGACGCCCTGGGGCATCCTCACCAACGGCAAGCAATGGATGCTCATGAAGAAACCCGTCGCCTATGAAACGAGGATATTTTCCATCGACCTGGAGGAGGCCATCGACGCGAACGACAGGGACGCTCTTAATCTTTTCTGCAAGGTCTTTTCGCTCGGCGGGCTTTCAACGATGCTCCCCGACCTCCATGAAGGTGAGCGTCAGGCCCTCATCAGCCGGCTTCAGGAGAAGAAGGTATCCATACACAACGCCACGGCGGGCTTCAAGAAAAAAACGGAGGTATTCCCCAGGATCGTAGGAGGGCTTTCGGACCTTTTCGAAGAGGATGTTTTCACCACTACGAGAACCTACCTCACAGAAAATAACGTGTACGTGGCAAACAGAAGCGCCTCCCCCGACAGCGTCGACGAATTCAACCTTGCGGACATAGCATCTTATCTTCTCAACAAGAAAGGTGCGGCTCCTCCCGTCGATCTCGAAAGGATACTCTTGCGGACAAAACCGGGGCAGGTGACGAAAGAGGAGCTTCTCACGTTGAAGATACTCGATATGACGCCCGGCTTCGGGAACATCACGTCGCAACTCGTGGACGCCATAGCTTATTTCTCGTTCGTCCTTCCTTATCGTGACAGGAACACCTTCGTGGCGCAATGGGAGGATGAAAAAACCCTCAAGCTATACATCCTTCAAAAGATCCTCTACGGTATTGAGAAATCGCATGTGGCCTACGACATCCTGCAGTGTGCAATGAAGGGCCGCTATGGAACCGAGGCCGTCAACTACAGGTTCGGCAACCCATTGATCGGGATGTCTCTGGCCGACATTGCACCTCATGTGGACATCAAGAACCAGGCGGGGCTTTTTTCGAAAAACCCCCTCGACATCCTCGCGGATGTCAGGCAGATGTACCGCCACTATTTTTCTCTTTCGGAGAAGATAAAGGAAGACATGGTGGTAAAGGAAGAGATAGCCTTAAAACTCAACCTCTACTGCGAACGGATACGCGACGTGATGGACCTCATAACGTCCACCTACTTCAGCAGGGCCGTCGATGAAAGAAGGATCCACGAAGCACTGGCCATGCTCGATTCAGAAAATGCCTCATGGAACTCACTGACATCGCAGGACTGGTTTGCCGAAGCAAGGCGCATCGCGAGGCGCAATGGTTTCTTTCACCTCGAGATCGAGTTCCCCTTCCTCGTCGACGGCGCTTTTGACTATATCTTCGTCCAGCCCTCCCTCACCCACATATGGGAAGACCCCTTCCCGCTCCCCGAGGTGACAAAGGCACACATCAAGCGGGGAATGACGTTCCTGAAGCCTGAAGGCACAATGGTCTTGCTCCTCGAGCATCCCGACGAAGACCTCCTCGCCCAACTGGCCCACTCCAAACGATACGAAACACAGGCCGCAGAGAACATGATACTGCTCACGAAGAAGAAAATGACCTGAAACTGTCTTTAGAACATCAGACTCTTCAGGAGCCGGTAGGACCTGAAGTCTACGTCTATGTGGTATGTTATGAAGCCTTCCATTATTTCTTGAGCTTCGTGTTCGAGGGCAGGTGTCGCAAAACCGTTTTGCATGGCCTTCGCTGCAAGAAAGCCCGGTATGAGGCCCTGCGCGCATCGTCTGTGGGGAAGGGATCGTGCGCACGTGCCGCAGAGGATACCGCCCCGTTCACGTGAAAAATAGAGTTTTTCGCCCTCCGCCATGTCGGCGCCGCAATAGACACAGGTATCGAAATTAGGGTGGTAGCCCAGGATATCGAGCATGAGAAGCTGATAGTGGAGGATGTCGGTATAGACGGGGTCCCTGGCCCTCACAAGGTCAATGAACTTCTTCAACGCGGCGAAAAGTGCGCCATGGGGCTCTCTTTCCCTGGTGAGCCTGTCCACGAATTCAGCAAAGAAGGATGCGCCGCAGATCCTTCTTATATTTATCTCGATGCCGTTGTTGGACACAAGGAGATCGGCGTTGTCTATACGCACCATACCGCGGCCGTGCTTGTCGAAGTACTCGACGCGGATATGATTGAAGGGTTCGAGGGTATTCATGAATCGCTTCTGGCTCTTGCCCGCCCCCTTTGCGATGGCGGACACCTTTCCGGCCTGAAGGGTTAAGAGGTGGATGATCCTGTCCGATTCACCGTAGGCACGCTTAGAAAGGACTATTGCCTCATCCTTATGAAGAGACATCGAAACCCCGGGAAAAGGTCATGGAATGCCCCTGCTCAGGATGTGCGAAGTTATGAATTGGGCTATGGCGGGGATGTCGTTGCGGGAAAAGCGCGGCAGGGGAACGTCGATGTCCTCGTCGGTGACGATGGCTATGAATCCATCGTCACCGGAAAGACAAAGCGGCGGCTCACCCCGGTCCGCGGTGAAGACCTCGATCTTCGGTGACCTTTCATGCTTGAATCCTTCCACCACCACCATGTCCATATCCATGGCATAGAGCGCGATGATATCATCAAGGGATGGTTCATCCTCAAAGTCCTTCACGACCCCCAGCCCCGTTCGGGACACGAGAATGGAAGTGGCCGCGCCGGCGTGTTTGAACCGGTATGAATCCTTCCCGGGGACATCGAACTCAAGTTCGTGGTGGGTATGTTTGATGACGGCAACGCGCAGGCCCTGTCCCCTGAATAGAGGAAGGAGCCTTTCTATGAGGGTCGTCTTGCCGCTTCCTGACCTGCCTGCAATGCCGATGACAGGACTTTTTTTCGACCCTGCCTTCGTCATTGCGAGCACAGCTTCTTCATGAAATAGAAGTGAAAGGCAACGATCACAAGGGAATGATTTATGCCTCCGCCCGCTATGATGGGCGGGATCTCGTCCGAAGACATAAGCACCACTTCGATGTCCTCGTCGGGGTCAAGCGCCTTTTCCGATATCTCCCGGGCATTCTCTATCAGGTAGGTATAGCAGCGGTTGTTGAATATGGCAGGGTTGGGGTTTACAAAGCCAAGAAGCTGGACACTGTCGCCTGCGTATCCCGTCTCCTCGAGCAATTCCCGCTGCGCCGCCTCGCCGGCGTCTTCCTCATCCACGAGCCCGCCGGGTATCTCGAGTGTCACCTCTTTGGAACCGTGCCTGTACTGCTTGATCATCACGATCTTGCCCTCGGGAGTCACGGGTATGACATTGACCCAGTCGCGGGTGTCGATCGTGTAGAACGTGCCGACCTTTTTCGTCCTCGGAGACACGGCAAGTTCCGATTGTATCCGGAACACGCGATAATCCCTGTCCACCTTCGATTCGAGAAGTTCCCATTCCTTGATCATAATGGATAAGAAAATACCATGCGGCGGGAGGTAAATGCAACAGGGAGCATTAACAAGGCCGGGCCTGACGACCCGGCCTTGCATCTAACACACAGTCTCAGGGTTTGACCACAAGATTGATGTTAATCACTGCTTCCTTGCCGTCCTGGGTCCGTGCAAATTTGAGCCGCTTCATGACTGCCATTATGCATTTTTCCAGGGAACCGCTCTTCGGGGTCTTGAACTTTACGTCCTTCACGGTCCCGTCGGAATTTACGGTCAACGTTACAACATAACTGACGGGGCCCATGATGCCGGCGCAACATGCCGCGATATCACGCTCGCTCTTCCTTATGGTTTCCAGCGCTGCCTGTTTCCCGATACCGCCCGATACCGAAACCTCACCAATTGAGACCGTCGGGCTGGCGGGCGCTTTCCTCTTCTCACCGTCTTTCGCCGGGACGTCTGCCTTGAGACCCGTTTCCATACGCCCCGGACGAGAATACTGGGATGGATACGCCGGCGGCGCCATTGCCATAGTTTTCATCTGGCCGCCCCCGACCGCATAACCCGAGACACCCTCGGGCAAAGGCAGCGGCTGGTTCACTGTCGCCGGTTTCTCGCCCGTGTTCCTCACCTGGTTGTCGACAGCAACGAAAGAGGTGTAGGCCGTCAGGAGGTTATAGCTAAGGCCGAGTTCGGTCACTTCCCCGACACGTTTGTCATTGGAGCGAAGCTTGTTGTAGTCCGACAGGAGCGTTATGCGATGACGTGCCCAGAGATACCGCAATGCAACATTCTCCTTCATCGGTCTCGCTGCCGCGACATCGGTGGACTGTGTGAACTTCCCGCTTCCCGAGGTACCGGTCACTGTTATGGTGCCTTTCGCACTCCCTTTCCATTTACCGAAGATTACGACCGGGCGATCGGCAAGAACGTCGGGGACCGAGGGAGGCTCCACGTCATAGGCGGAAAATCCGTTGAAATTCACCTTGATTTTCGTCAGGACCGGCGACTCTATCATCGCGCGGAAACGGTCTGCCTGGGCCGGCGCGTCTGCGGGCTTCGTGATGACAAGAGGTTCACCCATCCCAACGCGGGCCATGCCTTCGATGATGTGACGGTTTACGGAACTGCCGATACCGAAGGCGAACATGTTCGCATCGTTCAAATGGGTGCGGATAAGATCGAAAACCTCTTCCTCGACCCTGACGTATCCGTCGGTGACGACTATGACACTTCGGGAATAGTTTTCGAGTTTGGGGAGCTTGAGGACGCGGTCCAGCGCCGGCAGAAGTTCCGTGCCTCCCCCGCCGTGCTGACGGTCGATGATGTTGATGGCATTGTCCACATTCTCCTTTGTCGCCGCCACAGACCTTTCGGACATGAGCCTCGAGCCGCCGGAGAACAGGAGCACGTTAAACGTATCGGTGGGACGGAGGTTGCCGATGAGATTCCTGAGCAGTCTTTTCGATATGTCGAGAGGAAAGCCGTGCATGGAACCGGAAACGTCCACGACAAAGATATACTCCCTGCCCGGTATCTCGGCGGTCTTAACCCTTTTGGGAGGCTGCAGCATGTAGAGGAAGAAATTTTCCTTTTCACCCTCGTAGAGGAGAAGGCCCGATTGTATCTTGTCTCCGGCGAGGCGCCAGCGAAGTATATAGTCCTTGTTGCCCCCGCTCCTGTCTGATCTGTCAAGGGTCACTTTTGCATTTGCGGGACCCTTGAAGGCCGTATTCACCTTGTGGGAGGTGGAGGCGAGTTCCTTGATGGGCATACCGGCGGCGATGTTGACTGTCATATCAAAGGTGTACGTGGGCTTTTCACCTTCGCGCAGATAAGGGTTCTGCACCCATTTTTCGGAAGGCAATGACCCGTTGTCCGGCTTGTTCGAGTAACGCGGGCCGACAACGGTGGGATAGGCAAACTCATAGATCCTGTCCGCAGGGACGAGGAGCTCCGTATATTTCAGTTCCACGCGTATCTCATCGCCCGGCATGATGTTCGCAACGTTCATCTGAAAAACGTTCGGTCTTTGCTGTTCCAGAAGAGATGCGCTCTTGCCCTGTTTTTTTGCATCTTCGTAATCCTTGCGGGCCTCATCGCGCTTCTTGATCTTCGCTTCGATGACGCGCTTGCCGATCACCATCTTCATGCCGTACACGGCGGCTCGGGTGGAGGCCGGAAAGACATAGATCGCCTCCAGGGCCTTCTTGCCTTCGTTCTTGTACACCTGTGTCACCGTCACGTCGGCAATGACGCCTGAAATATTAACCACGGCGGATGTGGATTTGAGAGGCAGCTGGTCAAGCTTTGGGTCATCACTCTTGACGAAGAAATAGGGAGAGAGGGTCTTGTCCGCCCCCTCTTCCACCTTCTGCGTGTGGGACAGGCCGGGAAGGAAGAAAAGGGAACATAGTACAATGAAGAAGAGAAGAAAAACCGAAGCACCTTTCATGGACAACCTCCTTGTAATTGCTGTTTTCATTCTTTCCGGTGAGACAAGGGAGGGTGGAAAAAAGTTCCGGGAAAAGTTCAAACGACCGTTGCGGGCAGAGAGTTACAAGTCAGACCTTTTGGCTTCTTCTCCAACGCGGAACGCGCAACAACCCTTACCACGCTATCTTCCTCGCCATGAGCACCCCCTGCGCACGAGGGTTGCCCACGCGGGCGGCGCCCTGGTAATCTTTCACTGCCTGTTCGCCGTTTCCTTTGGCTTCGTAGGCCTGGGCCCGATTGAAGTACGCATCCCCGTTGCGTGGGTCTATCTCTATGGCTTTCGAGTAATCGACTATCGCCCGGTCCTGATCACCTTTGAGCGAATAGGCGATGCCCCGCACGAGATAGAGTTCATCATCCGTGGGATCGAGCTCAATCGCTTTGGCGTAATCGGCGATGGCCTCATCATGCCTGCCCATCTTTTGATATATATACCCCCGTGCCGCATAGGGCACGGGATCTCTCGGGGCATAGCGGATGGCCCTGGTGAAGTCTTTCAGGGCCTCTTCATAGTTTCCCTGAGCCGCGTCAAATTCCCCGAACTTCTCGAGATAGGACACGTTGCAGGCGCAAAGGAACAAAAGTGAGACCAGCACAAACAATGTGCCTGAGCGAATTATGACTCTCTGCATTCTTCCTGTCCGGATCATCATGTCATACCTCTCCTCGTCTGGTCAGTTAAACCCGATTATATCACGCGTTCCGCGGTTTTACACCAGCAAAAGGGATGTCTCGGGTTTCAGGGGAAGAGCCCGGACCGTAAAGGCAATGAACGATTGTTTGTTTTCGACCTGAAACGTGAAACCTGGGACCTGTAACGGTCTCCTAGGCTGTCAGGATCGTTTGCATCTCGAAGATCTCCTCGTCAACCGCCTCGAGATCACAAACGAACTTGAAGAAGTCAACGGTGGAGATGCCCGGCGAGATCTCGGACAGGGCCCGGAAAGCATCCGTTTCCTCAAGAACTATCCCGCCTCTGTCACCGCCGAAACCGAAGTATCTCACCCGTGCCAGTTCGTCGGCAAGGGCACAAACGGCAACGGTGGCGCGCGTCTCTTCAGAGCACCGGGAAATAGCATGGTGATATCGTGCCACGTCCGCGAGGGTGAAGGGGAATCTCCACCTGTCCATGATCATCCCGCCTATGGTATCGTGTGATTCTCCGATGATCCTCTTTTCCACCTCGATCATGGGGACGCATTCCTCGTGCGTAACCTGTATCACGATCCTGTACACTTCGTGGGCAAAACGGTCAAGCACCACCTTGCCGATATCGTGAAGGAGGCCGCCGAAATATATTGTGTTCCCATCACCGACAGCCAGTTCCCGGCATATCTTCTTCGCGATAACGCCCGTGGCGACGGAGTGCTTCCAGAATTCCTGCATGTCGAATGTCCCCGCATCCACCGGGGGTTTCAGCGCCTGATACGCCCCGCAGGAAACGCAGATCATTCCAATCTCCTTCACGCCGAGCATCCTTACGGCGCGGTCAACATTGGCAACTTTGTTGGTCAGGCGATAAAAGGCGGAATTGGCTACCTTGAGGACGTTCATGCTCATCGGCGGGTCCTTCGCAATTATCCTGGCTATGGCGTTCATGTTCGTGTTCTCGTCATCCAGTGCCTTGAGAAGTTCCACGATGACAAGAGGAATGGGTGGAATGAAATTAATGACCGTCTCGAGTTTCTTTGCAAAATCCGTTATCACAGGCGCCAAACCTATTGGGGATTCCCGCAGGATCACCTCTGCCGGTAAGAATATCATCGGCCAAAGCGTGTAATCCCTTAAGAATACTTCGCCCTCTGCCGCAGTGAACTTTTTTTTCCTTTGCAATCAGCTCCATAGTGCTGTAAAACATCAAAAAATCTCCTGATCTCACTCCGGCCGGATGGAAACTATCACACTCACATGGCACAGCATAGCGCACCTGATCATCAGGCATGGAACAAAACCGCCCGGCGGGCTGTCTCAAACCGAAGAAGGGCGGCCCCGGGAAAACAGGGACGAAGATTCTCAATACGTCGCCTTATGCCGGGAAGGCGAACCGGCGGCCTTCGAGGTCCTGGTGAGGAGACATCAGAAGAGGATGTTCAACATCGCATATCGCATGACGGGTAACTATGAGGACGCGGGCGACGTGGTGCAGGAGGCTTTCCTCTCCGCATACAGGACGATCAAGCAATTTCGCGGCGAGGCCAAATTCTCGACATGGCTTTATGGCATCGTCGTTAACCATGCCCGGAACAGAATGCGCCAGACAAACAGCAGATCATACCATGAGCCGGTTCGTTTCGATGATCCGCCTTCGCGCGAAGAAGGAGGTCCCGCCATCGATCCTCCATCGCGCGATATTTCCGCCGTTGACTTGCTTGTGCAAAAAGAGACCCAGCAAAAGGTGCAGAGTTGCATCAATGGCCTCGACAAAGAACATCGGGAGGTCCTTGTCCTCAGGGACATCCAGGGATTCTCCTACGAAGAGATCACGGGTATGCTGGGCATTCCCGACGGCACTGTGAAATCCCGGCTTTCCAGGGCCCGCAACGCCCTTAAGGACAGCCTTAAAAAGGTGTTTGGTGACATATGAGACAATGTCGCGACATCGAGGAGCAACTCACAGCCTACCTTGACGGCGTTCTCGAAGCCGGAGAGAAGGAGAGCGTCGAGGAGCATCTTTCGACCTGCTCTCATTGCCTCACCGCCTTTAAGGACCTGCAAAGGACCCGGGAGATCCTCGCCCGGTTGGATGAGGTCGATCCGCCGTCAGGTCTGGCGGAACAGATAATGTCCCGGATCCACGAAAGGGAAGAGCGAAGGAAGGGCCTCTTCGCAAAGTTGTTCTTTCCGCTCCACATAAAGATTCCCGTGCAGGCGCTGGCGACTATTCTCGTCGTAGTCCTATCCGTATATATCTATAAGACCACTCTGCCGGAAATGGGAAACTTTGAACGTGTCCCAGAGCCGCAGGTTACAGGGACAGGGTCCCCGGCCGCAAAAAAAGATATCTCTCCGAAAATACCGGCGGCCGCACCCGCACCGCAACGTTCGTCGCGCAAAGCACAGGCGGAGAAAAAAGAACCGGCGCCGCCGCCGCAGACGGCGGCCGCACCCGACATAGCCCCGCATGACGAAAAGACCTTTGTCCCTGAAACGCACGCCGATGACAATAATGCTTTGTCGTTTTCAAAAGCCGCCCCTCCACCCAGGGAGGAGCGCCTCAAAACCCGAGGTACGGCCGTGAGGGAAGAAAAAAGCAAGGCTCCCGAAGCACAGCACATACCGCCTCTTCCCACCGGGCCGCGGGATGTTCGAAGCCACATCGCGATGACGGCAGGTAACCACGGTGAGGCCGCGGGTCAAGCGAAGATGATAATGCGTTCCCTCGGAGGCACCGGGATCGTGGAGAGGGCTGAAGGTAATACTGCTATAGTTTCGGGGTGGATCGACACCGCGGTTCTTGGTGATTTGACGGACCGGTTAAAAGAGATTGCCGCCGTGGACGAATCGAAGAGCTCTTTCGTGTCCGGCATGAGGACCGCATTCATCGAGATCCACATATCGGGGACCGACAGCGGTCGTGAGGAGAAACCTGCCGACAGGTAGCGACCCCTCTCCTCCCGGGATGTCATCTCGGGAACCGCTCACTTGCCCTTGCCGCACACACCTGAGCATCTGACATTCACCGAGCAACGAGCACACGCGAACGGCGATGCAAACGGGAGCCCACGTGTAATTCCTGTTGACAAATTTCGTGGCGGACATGTATGTTATTGTCGAGTCGGGGGCGGCTCGTAGGTTTAAACATCAAGACCATAGGGTTTCGAAAAAGGGAGACGTATCGGGAGAGTTGACCCTTGTGCGCCACCATGACATTAAACACATCGAGTATGACAGACAGCCAGTCAATTCTCAGAAATAAGTGTCTTCACCCGGCGATCGATCGCACGCACGCACCGGTCCGGCTTGCCGTGACCGCTCTTTCCATAACGCAAACGGTACGGTCAAGGATTCCGTCAAGCAAAAGCAAATATGACAGGAATGAAAAGGTTGATGAACTATACCGCACGTGGTCGCAGTCGTCCGGAGATGATCCCGAAAGCCGGTATGAGAATGTCATTCTCCTTTTCTACGAACTCTACAGGCCGAAGATCGTGGCGATAGCAAGAAAGTACAGGGCTTTGAGCCCGGTCTTCGATGATGACGATCTTCAGCAAACCGGGCTTCTTGGGATCTTCCAGGCCTTAACGAAGTACGATCATGGCGAGCACATAAATATGAGATTTTCCACCTATCTCGAATGGTCCATACGGAATGTCTTTCAACGCACCATAGGTTACACCGATAAATTCGTCGAGATCTGTGACAAAAATGACGACTTCCTGTATGTTATGAGTTACCGGGAATTCCTGGTAAAAAAGAGGGCCATCATATCCGAGGGGCATAGATACGTCATCAGATCGAGGCAATGCTATCTCTCGGATGTATATCCTCTTTCGGACCATAACCTGCATAATGTGCCCGCTCTTCACCAGGTCGCCGCGGAACACACCGACGACTGCCATGATCAAGGGGACAAGAGATAATGGATAGCGGAAAAGGGGGAGTGTCCCCGGAATCCATTCACAACAATCGTGACGTTCCGCCCGACAACGCGGCGGCCAGGCAACTTGAAGACATAAAAGAAAGGGCCCTGAAGGTCCTTGCGAATTACGAGAAAACAAAGGCCGCGATCAGAAAAGAGGTACGGAAGGAATATGCAACCGAGATCCGTCATCTTGAGAACGAACGTTTGCAGAGGGAACGTGTTGTGAAAGAAAAGATGATCGAGATCGACCGACTGGAGAGCAGGATAGAATCCCTGAACAGCGAGGTCTTTGGGCTTCGATCAAAGAGCAAATTATGGGAACACGAATGCGCGAGGATATCAGATGTGTATCACAGGACGGTGACGTATTATTCGAATCCCGGGCTTGTAGAGGTACAGCTTCAGGTCATCCTGGAATATGCAGATGCTCTTATCAGGTTTGTCGGGGCGCAAAAATGGGGACGCGATACCGTCCTCATGGCAGAGAGATACCGCGACTCCATCCACGCAAAACTACACGAAATCGTCCGGGAGATCGACATGAACCCCAAGGAGGATACGTCTCTCGTCTCGGCACGAAACAACATTAATGCGGCGCCGGTGGATAATGACACGAAAGTTTAACTGATGACTTCTAACTCTTTATTTCTTTACAACCTTCATCGGTTTTGAACAACATACAACATCGCAGACACCGACACAGTTGCAGGCGGTATCCACAGAAACGATCAACCCGCAAACACTGCACGAATACTTTGTCCCCTTCTTGCTGACGGCTTTTGCCGCCGCAGGTTTTGCTTTCGCGGGAGCTGCCTTCTTCACTGCAGGTTTTGCTTTCGCGGGAGCTGCCTTCTTCACTGCAGGTTTTGCCTTCGCGGGAGCCGCCTTCTTCACTGCAGGTTTTGCTTTCGCGGGAGCTGCCTTCTTCACTGCAGGTTTTGCCGCTGCAGGTTTTGCCTTCGCGGGAGCTGCCTTCTTTGCCGGCGCCTTCACCGTCTTCTTGGTTTCCACTTTTGTAGCTGTTGCCGCTTTACTTTTCGTCGTCGAGCATTTTGTCCCCATGATTCCCCCTCGCTTAGTTTTTCGTAACGCAAAACTATTTAATTTTTATTGTATATCAATAAAACATTCTGTCAAGAAAGAATGTGAAAAAAAGGCGTTTATTTCAAATTACTTCCGGCGGAGGAGATGGCGGATCTTGCGGACGGTTTCGATGATCGCTCTCATCAGCGAGCTTCTCACCAGGTAAAGAACAAAGGTCAGGACAATGCTTACGGAAAGAAGAACGAAGAACAGGCGGTATTGCTGCGAGTATACTGCGGTGCCCTGCATGGTAAGCATTAAGGTTCCCGGCAATCTTCCAAATACATTCATTATGATGAAATCGATCAATCTGATGCGGGTCAATCCCAGAAGATAGCACAACGAATCCTTCGGAAAGCCGGGGATGAGAAAGAGAATGAAAGAGACGTTGAGTCCTTTGTGGGTGACAAAAAAATTGAACTTGTCTATGTAATCCTTTTTTACGATCTTCTCCACGAATCGCAATCCGAGCATCCTCGATATCGTGAAGGCAGCAAGAGAGCCGATGGTGAGACCGACGGTGGAAAGGATCGCGCCCCATGTGTTCCCGAAAATAAGCCCGCCGACAAACCCCGTTATCTCTCCGGGCACCGGGGCAAAAACAACCTGGAGAGATTGGATCACGACAAACATAAGCCCGGCGAAAGGTCCGAAGGAGAGGATGAAGAGGCGTAATTGTTTGTAGTCGAGGAAGAAACGGTAATAGGCAAAGATCTCTTTCCACGCACCCTCCTGATAGGAATAGAAAATGAGAAAAATGAGAAGAAGGGTCAGGAGAGCAAGGATGGAACGCAATACGTGGGAGAGGGCCTTTGATTTTACGAGAGACGTTCGGATCAATTCTGAACCGCGACAGTCCGCAGGACTTCGTCGACCGTGGTAAGTCCTTCACCAAGAAGGATCAGGCAGTACTCTTTGAGGGATTTCATACCGCTTCTGAGCGCCGCGTCCCTGATCGCCAGAGTATCAGCGCCTTCCGCAACAAGGTGCCTGAGTTCCTCGTTGACGATAAGCACTTCATACACCCCGATCCTTCCCTTGTATCCCGTCCCCCCGCACACGTCGCACCCTTTTCCCTTGTGCAATATTGTGTCTTCGCTGAGGTCCAGGTATTTCAGGATTATGGGGTCAGGCTGGTAGGATTCCTTGCACTTGCCGCAGATCCGACGGACGAGGCGCTGAGCTACGATGCCGATGACGGAAGTGGAAATGAGAAAGGGCTCGATGCCCATTTCAGAAAGCCGCATGAACGTGCTGGGGGCATCGTTCGCATGGAGGGTCGTGAAGACGAGGTGACCTGTGAGTGCCGCCTCGACAGCGATCTTCGCGGTTTCCGTGTCACGCGTTTCACCGACGAGGATGATGTCCGGATCCTGTCTGAGGAAAGCCCTGAGCACCCGCGCAAAGTCGAGTCCGATATCGGAGTTCACCTGCACCTGGTTCACGCCCTCGAGATCATATTCGACGGGGTCTTCCACCGTGGAAATGTTGACGCCTATGTCATTGATCTCGGCCAGCGAACTATAGAGTGTCGTACTTTTCCCCGATCCTGTCGGACCGGTGACGTAGATGATGCCATAGGGCTTCTTGATCATGCCGCGGACAAGATCAAGGACGGGCACGTGCGAGATGAGTTTGTCGAGACCCATCGTTGTGTTCGACTTGTCGAGAATCCTTGTGCAGATCTTTTCCCCGAACTTCGTCGGCACAGTAGACACACGAAAGTCGACGGACTTGCTGCCGAGCTTGATGGTGATCCTGCCATCCTGAGGAAGCCGGCGCTCGGTAATGTCCAGTTTCGAAATGATCTTCACCCTGCTGATGAGCGGCAGCTGCACCTTCTTGGGAAGCATCATCTCTTCGTGCAGAACACCGTCGACACGGTATCGAACACGCAGTCCGCGCTCCATTGGTTCGATGTGGATGTCGCTTGCGCCCTTTTTAAGGGCCATGGCGATGATGTTGTTCGTCAGCCGGATTATGGGAGCGCCTTCAGCTTCGCGGGCAAGATCGGTGATGCCCGAATCGTCATCCTGACCATCGTCGAACTCGACGTCTTTCATGATGTCCGACTGAATGTGATCCATGGAGTCGAGAAAATCATCAAGGTTGACCTCGGGCTTTTCTTCAACGAGAGGCTTGGTAATGATCTTGTATTCGCCTTCCATGAATTGTTTGAAATCCTCATCGGTAACGATGACCTGATCGAGGGCAATGCTTTTCGTGAACTTCGCCTTGATCAGCTTGCGCGCTTCATCGAGGGCGATGATGTCCTGCGGGTTCACCATGGCGATCGTCAGGCTTCCGTTGCCGTAAGAGGTGGCCAGCATCCTGTACTTCAAGGCCACAGGCTCGGGTATGACGGTTATGAAATCGGGATCGATCCTCAGCGTCTGCATAAGGACGACGCCCATGCTTTTTTGCGTGTTCATCTCCTCGATACGCTCTGCCACTATCTTGTTGATGGAGATGGAAATGCTCGGATGTTCGAGGAGAAGCGCATCGAAGTCCTTCTTTTCAAGGACAAAGAGTTCCGTGGCGGCGATCGCCATGACCGTGGCGGAGCGAGGCTTGCCGGTAAGGAGCGCCATCTCTCCAAAACAAGCACCCATACCCAGCGTCGCTATGGTGAGGTCGACGCCGAGGTTCTGCTCCCTCTTCTTCACTTCGACCTGTCCATTCTTGATGATAAACATGGCGTCCCCGGAGGCGCCTTCACGAACGATGGCCGTGTTCGGAGGATAGACCCTTTCTCGCAGTTTCGTTGAAAGCTTTTCCAGATCGCCGTCTTCAAGAGCACGGAATAGTTCCGTGTTCTTGAGAGACGAAACCCTGTCCATTACAGCGCTCACTGTGACACCTTCCAGGGTCTTGAACCGCAGTCGTTCATCTGTCCCTGAGCTCCACCCTGATATTGAGTTCACGAAGCCGGCTTGGAGCCAGCCTGCTGAAAATTATAAAGGATATTCTTAAAAATAGTAATAGTTATTTTTCTCTGCCGACGACACATGACCGGCCTTTACCGCGAGGATCTTTACTGATGAAGAAGGTTCTTCGTCTTCGATGTCAATGCCTTTATCGCATCCTTGAGACCGTCGATGGTAAGCTCATACATGGGAAAGATCTTGCCGATAGTGTCGACGGTGTAGTGTCCCCAGAAGTTCCTGTGCGTCGGGTTGAGCCATACCGACTGGGGAAAATGGTCGCGTATCCGTGAAAGCCAGTCGAGGCCGGGTCTATCGTTGGTCGAGAAATAATCGATGCAGCCGTTGATCTCGAAAAGCTCGGAATAGGCCATCCGGGCGTCGCCGACAAGTATCAGCTTATAGTTCTTGTTGAAAAGCGAGAAGAGCTTTTCCGTCGGCACGTTCTTGTAGTTGGCCATATCCTCATAGAGATCCTGGTAGATGCAATTGTGGAAGAAGTAGTAGCGGAATTCCTTGAAGTGGTTCGCCTGGGTTGCGGCGGAGAAGAGCTTCTCGCACAGCTCCGTATAGGGCAGCATCGACCCGCCGGTATCCATGAGGAGGACGATCCGTACCGAATTCTCCCGCGACCGGTTGAAGACGAGTTCGATCTCGCCGCCTTCTTTCGCTGTTTTATCGATAGTCGCCTCGATGTCGAGCTCTTCTTCGGAGCCCTCGCGCTTGAGCTCCCGCAGTTTCTTGAGGGCCATCTTCGTCTGTCTCACGTCGAGAATGATGTCGTTGCGATAATTGCGGAACCTGCGCTCCGTAGCGACCTTGGAGGCCGACTGCATCCACGACTCTCCTCCGACCCTGATCCCTCCGGGATGATATCCGTATGCACCGAAAGGAGATTTGCCTCCCGTGCCCACCCATTTATGCCCGCCGTCATGACGCTCTTTCTGCTCTTTCAGCCGCTCCCTGAACTGACGCATCAGTTCTTCCAGATCGTGGGTACGCTTGAATTCCTCGAGCTGTCTCTGAAATTCCATTACCTCTTCGGGGCTCATCTTCGGCAACCGGTTAAGCGGGTTCTCGAGCCATCCGAGCACCTTGTCCAGATCCACGTCTTCGGTGACTATACCGCCAAAGAACTCCTGAAAGGCAAGGTCGTAGGCATCATAATACGCCTCGCTCTTGACGAGAAAAGCCCTGCCTATATGGTAAAGGTGGTTGAGGCTCGATTGAAAATGGCCTTCGTACAGCGCCTCCATGAAGGACATCCATTCCTTGATGGATACGGGTACGCCCTTCCTTCGCAGAACGTAGAAAAAATCTATGAACATGAGTTACCTTCTCTTAAAACCAAATCCGCCCTGATTCGTCGAGACACGTACAAACCTGTCCGTATCCTGTTCGTTCTTCAGGAGTGTTCCCAGAAAGGGGATCTCGTTGTTGATCTTGTCGATCTTGATGCCGCCCAAAGCAAGGGCCTTTATCCAGTCGAGGAGTTCACTGGTGGATGGTCTCTTTTTCAGTCCGTCCATCTCCCGAATCCAGTAGAATTTCTTCAATGCCTCCTTGACGAGCTTATCTTCGATGTCGGGATAGTGGACCCTGATGATCCTCTCCATCATTTCGCCGTCGGGAAATTCGATGTAGTAGAAAAGACACCTTCTAAGAAAGGCATCGGGAAGCTCTTTTTCGGAGTTGCTCGTGATTATGACGATGGGCCTGTGCTTTGCCGAAACCTCTTCGTCAAGCTCATTGACATGAAACGTCATCTCGTCGAGTTCGTTGAGAAGATCGTTGGGGAATTCGATGTCGGCCTTGTCGATCTCGTCAATCAGCAGGATGACCTGCTCATCGCTGTTAAATGCCTGGCCGAGTCTTCCCATCTTGATATACTGCCTGATATCGCTGATGTCCTTATCCTTGAACCGTGCGTCGTTAAGTCTCTGCACCGTGTCGTAGACGTAGAGACCATCACGAGCCTTGGTGGTTGATTTTATGTTCCAGATCAAAAGCTTTTTGTTCAGTGCCCGGGCAATACTGTGGGCCAGAAGGGTTTTTCCCGTGCCTGGCTCCCCTTTTACAACGAGGGGTTTTTTCAGGATCACCGATACATTGACAATCTCCATAAGTGGTTTCGACGCTATATAGTCTTCGCTGCCGTTATATCCCTGTGAACCGCCTGCCATAATGTGGCCTCCTTACGAAAGTGAAAAATTCCGCCATATTATAAGGTCTGCGGGCGCCAATGTCAATCTGTATGCCATCCGCTTCCTCCCGGCGCATGGAGACATCATGCTAATCTTTTCCTTGACAAACATTTAACAGTAATCTTTAATGTTCCTATGGTCAGACTGTTTGCATCTTTCTTTTACTTTTACTTTTTTAGAAGCCTGCACCCAGGCATAGCTTTGCGATAAAAAGCAAAGGGCCATGGGTGCAAGGACCCATGGCCCTTTTTTGTTTCAGGAGCCATGGGGCCCGATAGACCCATGGCTTTTTTTATGGAAAGGAGAACCGATGATCGTTTCCCAACAGATTCAAAAACTGATAGCCGACCAGGAAGGGTGGACACGGAGGATGTTCGAGGAAGGCCTCAAGATAAAGAAGCTATACGGCGAAGAGAACGTCTATGACTTCTCTCTGGGGAATCCCGACACAGAGCCTCCCCGGGAGTTGCAGAAGATGATCGCCGAGACGCTTCTCGATCCCCCGAAGGGCATGCACCGCTACATGACCAACAGCGGTTACGAGGAAGTGCGGCAGGAGATCGCCGGGTACCTCGAGGAAACCTACGGCCTTCCCTTCGCCGCCTCCCACGTTTTCATGACCAACGGAAGCGCGGGCGGTCTCAACATCCTTCTCAAGAGCATGCTCAACAGAGGTGATGAGGTCATCGTCCCGACGCCTTTTTTCTGGGAGTTCAGAAACTATGTCCGTAATCACGGGGGCACCTTGAAAACCGTGAGATCGAAGGACGACTTCCAGCTTGACGTCGACAGGATTGCCGCGGCCATAACCCGGAAAACAAGGGCTGTTCTCCTCAACAGCCCAAACAATCCGACGGGCGCCGTATATTCCCAGCGAAGCGTCACAGACCTGGTGGCGCTCCTCAATGCGAAGCGCTCCGAGGGACAAGACATCTATCTCATAGCCGATGACGCATACCGGAAGCTTGTTTACGACGGCATCACCCTGCCAAACCTTTTCAAGGCCTACGAACTGACCTTCTCCATAAACTCCCATTCAAAGGACCTGGCCCTACCCGGGGAGCGGATCGGTTACATAGCTATTTCTCCTCTCATGCCCGATTCCGGCCTGCTCATATCCGGCCTTATGATCACCCAAAGAACCCTTGGTTTCGTCAATGCCCCCGCTTTGTTTCAGCGGATCGTCTCGAAGTTTCAGCGCACTTCCGTCGATATCGGCGAATATCAGAGCAAGAGGGACACCCTTTACAATGCGCTGATGGAGGGCGGTTTTGAATGTGTGAAACCGGAAGGCGCCTTCTACATGTTCCCCCGCTCGCCCATTGCCGACGAACTCAACTTCGTCAGGATGCTGCAGCAGGATGAGAGGATCATGGTCGTACCGGGAAGGGGTTTCGGCAAGAAAGGTTATTTCAGGATCGCATACTGTGTCCCGATGGAGACGATCCTCAAAAGCGCGGAAGGATTCGTCAGGATAGGAAAACGTTTTATAAAGAGGTGATTCAAATGGGTATTTCAAAAGCCATCAGCAAGTCGATGAGAGATTCTTCATGGATAAGGGCCATGTTTGAGGAAGGCGAAAAGATGAAAAGGATACACGGGCCCGAAAACATACTCGACTTCACCCTCGGCAACCCCGACGTGGAGCCTCCCGCTCAGTTGAAGGAAGAGCTTGTCCGAATCGTCACCTCGGAGACTCCCGGCATGCATCGCTACATGACGAACAGCGGCTACGAGGATGTGCGCGCCGAGATAGCGGACTTCCATGGCCAGAGGACAGGATTGCCCTTTACCAAGGACCACATCGTGATGACCGTCGGGTCCGCCGGCGGGATGAACGTTGTACTGAAATCCCTCCTTGATCCCGGAAACGAGGTCATCGTGCTCGCTCCTTTCTTCGTGGAATTCAAGTTCTATATCGAAAACCACGGCGGAGTGATGAAGCTTGTAGAAACAACAGAGGATTTCCACCTCGATGTCGGCAAGATCGAGGAGGCCATAACGAGAAGGACCAAGGCCATCATCATCAACTCCCCGAACAATCCCACGGGCGCCGTCTACAGCGAGAAAGAGATCCTCGACCTCGCCGCCGTTCTTCACAGGCGCAGGGAGAAGGGACAGCGCATATTTCTCCTGTCTGACGAAGCATACAGGAAGATCCTCTACGACGGGGTCGTTCTTCCCGATGTATTCAACATCTATGAGGACACCCTATCGGTGACCTCTCATTCCAAGGACCTGGCATTGCCGGGAGAACGCATCGGCTACATCTGCGCCTCGCCGCGCATCACGAATCTCAAGCCCCTGATGGACGCCATGATCTTTTCGAACAGGATCCTCGGATTCATCAACGCCCCGGCCCTCATGCAACGTCTTGTGGGCAGGTTCCAGAAGAACAGCGTGGACGTTCTTGACTATCAGCGGAAAAGGGACGTCCTCCATGACATCCTCGTGGAGGCGGGCCTGAGTGTCGTCAAGCCCATGGGCGCCTTCTACATGTTCCCCAGGTCACCTATCCCCGACGACATCACCTTCGTCAGGGAACTCCAGAAACACCGCATCCTCGCAGTCCCCGGTGTCGGCTTCGGCACTCCCGGCTACTTCCGCCTCGCCTACTGCATCCCCATGGACGTGATAGAGCGGTCGAGGAAGTCTTTCCTGGAACTGGGGTTGAAGAAATAGAGAGATAATTTGCCAATGATCAATCACCAGACGAAAAGCCAGACAATGGATGAGCTGTCGTTGGTCATTGAGATTTGGTTATTCGTTATTCACGCCAGCAGCGCTTCGCAGTTGATGTGCTTCTCGAACAGTCCTGCCAGCCTTTCCCTGTCCACGCCTTTTTCGAAAAGGTTCGGCGTGTAGGGGAAGACCCCCAGAAGGGGCACGTCGAGGTATTTTTCCAGCATGCCGGGGTTCGTTTGGGAGGCCACGTCGTTCTCACCCTGCTGGTCGTTGAGAATGACACCGAGAACCTTCACGCCGATGGACTTGAGATGGGCGCAGGTGAGGAGGGTGTGGTTGATGGTTCCCAGGGTGAGCCTCGATACGACGATGACGGGAGTATTCCAGGATCGGATGAGGTCGGCATAGAAGAATCCTTCGGTGATGGGTACGAGAAGACCGCCTGCTCCTTCGACGATGACCACGTCATGATGGGCTGCAAGTGCGTTGTACGCTGACGTGACAAAATTCATGTCGATCACTGCTTTTTCCAGGGAAGCTGCCGCTTCAGGTGCAAGGGGCGCTTTAAAAAGATACGGGTTTATCTCGCTTATGGCGTCCTGCGAGCCCGAGGCCTTCTTCAGGGTCCAGGTGTCGCCGCAGTCCCTTTCGCCCGTTGTTTCGATGCCGCTTTCGAAAGGCTTCATGACTCCCACATCAAGGCCCTTCCTCGTCGAGAGATAGGCCGCAATGCCTGAGGAGATAACGGTCTTCCCCACACCGGTGTCGGTACCCGTTACAAAAATACTCTTCATTATTTCACTATGGAGGCGAGAAGGATCGCGAGACCCGTGAACACAGACGCGCATACGAGCGCCAATGCGAAATTGTTCTCGTCAGAGATCTTCTTTTCGAAATCGGTGGTGAAGGTAGCCCCGATGACCTTCACGGCGACAAGGGCGAGTATAATATACACCGCCGCATAAATAAGCATCTCCACCGCGTTTGCAAGTACCTTCCACATGGTTGCCTCTGACTAATTCGACAAATAATATACCAGATTGTCAAGCGCTGATGTGAAGAAAAGATTTCTCAATTTCACGTCCCCTGATGTCCGCACAGGCGCCGGCGAGAAGTTGAGGATGCCCTTGATCTTCGCCTCGATAAGCTGATCGGCGACCTTCTGGGCCTCCTGGGGAGGCGTTGTTATAATGCCGATCTCTATGTTGCGGGCATTTACGACCTCTTTCAGCCGGTCGATATGGAGAATCTCCACCGGTTTGCCCACGCGCTCGGAAATGCGCCCGATCACCTGTTCAGGATAAAGGTCGAAGGCGGCGACGATCTTGTAGTTCTGCTTGAGGAAATCCTTGTAGACGAGGAGGGCGCTTCCCATGTTGCCGACACCGACAACGGCTATGCGCCATTCCCGGTTGATCCCCAGTATCTCTTTTATGTGTCTCTTGAGGTCTTTTACATTGTACCCCATGCCGCGGATGCCGAACTCTCCGAAATAGGCGAAATCTTTTCGTACCTGCGCTGCGTTGACATTGCAGATATTGGCGATCACGGCACTCGAGGCGACCTTTTCGCTCTTGCCCTCGAGATCGACCATACATTTCAGGTAGCTTGAGAGTCTTCGTATCGTCGCTTCGGGAATCTTGGAAAATTTTGCCATCTCTCTACCCTTCTCTGCCTTAGTTTTCCCTTTTGTTTCATATGTGTAACAGTTCCAGAGGTGTTTTGCAAGAGAAAAATTTAACAAGCTGGGGGTAACCGCGCACAGCCGCGTCATGCCTCATTCGACAGAGGAAAAGATGGCCAGGTTTCAAGTTTCAGGCTAAAAGACCGGGGGGGTAACCGGCACATTTCCGCTTTTCACGTAAACCGTGCTATACAATGTTGTTTTGAAACTTGGAACCGAAAACCTGAAACTATCTTTCACCTAAGACTATTCTTCACAGTCCCAGCACGTCTTTCATCGAGTAGATACCCGGCGGCTGCTCCACGAGCCATTTTGCAGCCATGAGCGCTCCCCGGGCAAAGTTGTCCCGCGACCAGGCCTTGTGCGTCAACTCGAGGCGCTCGCCGATACCTGCAAAATAGAGGGTATGTTCACCGACGATATCCCCGCCGCGGATACTCATGACGCCGATCTCATTTTTCTTTCGTTCACCCGTCATACCCTCACGCCCGAAGACCTCGATCCAACTGCGGGCCTTCTGCCCCGTCTCGACGGCATCCTTGATCCTGAGGGCTGATCCGCTGGGGGCATCCTTTTTCCAGCGGTGGTGAAGCTCGACGATCTCAGCGTCGTAGGCGTCTCCCAGGATTGAGGAGACCCTCTGCGCCAGATCGAAGAGAACGTTCATCCCGATGCTCATATTGGGTGAAATCACTGCCCGGGCGCCCTTCGTTTCCCTGATAAGCCGCAGGGTGTCGTCCTTAAGGCCGGTCGTGCCGATGACATGGGCCACGCCTTTTTCGGCGGCCGTTCTGAAATGATTCATTGAGGCCCCCGCCTCGGTGAAATCGACGACCACGTCCGCTCCAGTCATTGCCTGTGACGGCTCGTCCGTGACAAGAGGGGGTTTCCCGGCCATGAGGTCGTGTGCCTGTCCTATCATGGGATGGCCTTCCAACTCGACGAACCCGGCTATCTCGATATCTGCATCCTCGAGGGCGAGCCTTGTTATGGCACGGCCCATCTTTCCGCATGCACCCGTTATGACCACTTTTACCATATCCCGTACCTCTTTTGTTCGGGAACTAGCCCTTTCGCCTGCCTTTTCCCACGAGTCCGTATTCACCGAGAAGGCCGCCAATGAAAGCGGCATTCTTGTCGCTCATGGCGCAAAGGGGCAGACGATACTCGCGCGCGACCATTCCCATCCTGTAAGCCGCCTCTTTGACGGGTATAGGGTTTGTTTCAATGAACATCGCCTGGAAAAGGGGCATCAATTTCGTGTGGATCTTGATGGATTTCGCTATGTTCTTTTCGATCATGAAGGCCCTGTAAAGGGATTTAAGCTCTTTCGGCAGGATATTCGAAATGACGGATATGACACCGACTGCTCCGACGCTCATCATCGGGAGAAAGAGATTGTCATCCCCCGAGAGAATGGTGAACCTGCCCTTCGTAAGGCGATAGATCTCCGACACCTGCGTCAGTGAACCGGCGGCCTCCTTGATCCCTATGATATTGCGCACCTTTGCCAGTTCCGCTATCGTTTCCGGCACCATGTTGATACCCGTGCGCCCCGGTATGTTGTAAAGAATGATGGGCATCCGGGTCTCTTCGGCGATCGCCTTGAAGTGCGACAGGAGCCCTTCCTGCGTCGGCTTGTTATAATAGGGGGTGGTGAGAAGACAGGCGTCCGCACCGAGTTTCTTTGCCGATGCGGTCAGCTCGATTGCTTCCGCGGTGCTGTTGGAGCCGGTACCCGCGATGACAGGCACCTTTCCCCCGACGTGCTTAACGGTAAGCTCTATGACCTTCTCATGCTCCTCGTAGGAGAGCGTGGGGGCTTCACCCGTCGTTCCGCAGGGCACGATGCCATCGACACCGCCTGCCAGCTGGAACTGGATGAGCTTTTTCAGTGCCTTCTCATCGAGGGAACCCCCGCGAAAAGGCGTGACAAGCGCCGTATAAATACCTTTCAATTCCATGGCTTCTCCTTTCACAAAAGTGCTTCCTCATGCAGCTCGCCCTTGTAGATGAACCTGGCGTCGCCCTCGAGATAAACCTCATCATTGATGTATATCTTCAGTATCTCGCCGCCCCTGGTATGGATATTGACGGGACTCCTGGCAAGGGATTTCTCCCTGAGAATGACCCCCGACGCCACTGCTCCCGTCCCGCAGGCCAAGGTCTCCCCTTCCACGCCCCGCTCGTAGGTCCGCACCCTGGCGTTGTCCTTATCGATGACCTCCACGAAATCCACGTTCGTGCCTTTTGTGCCGAACACCTTGTGGTACCGTATCATTCTACCGAGCTCGTCGACGGGCACATGATCGATGTCGCTGACCAGAAGGACCGCGTGGGGAACCCCCGTGTTGACGCTGCTGACGAAAAGCTCTTTGTCTTCAAGAGCGACCGCATAGTCGAGCTTCGTATCCACCGGGCGCGTGAGCTGCAGCTTCACCTTCTGCCCGTGAACCTCGGCCTTGATGATGCCTGCGACAGTCTCAAAAGACATTTTTTTTCCCGCTATGCCGTTCATGAAGGCGAATCGAGCTGCACAGCGGCCGCCGTTGCCGCACATCTCCGCCTCGGAGCCGTCGGCGTTGAAGAACCGCCAGCAAAAATCGTGGCCCCTGGAATTCTCGATAAGTATTACGCCGTCGGCGCCGACGGAATGGTGGAACCTGCATATCTTTGCAACAAAGTCGAAAATATCGGGAAACCTTTCGTAGACCTTCCCGTCACGGTTGTCTATTATCACGAAGTCGTTTCCGCTGGCGCTCATCTTTGAAAAGCCCATTTGTATCACGTTCTCTATACCTCCAGGAAATGCGGGATAGACTCCCCGCGGGTCAGGTCTTTGAGGCTCTCCCGTCTCCTGACCACGAAAAACTCGCCGCCCCTTACAAGGACCTCCGCGGTCCGGCGACGGGAATTATAGTTCGATGACATGGCAAAACCATACGCGCCGGCGCCCCTGACGGCAAGGAGATCGCCTTCCTTCAGGTCGGCAAGCTCCCGGTCTTTCGCAAAGAAATCACCGGATTCGCAAATGGGCCCCACGAGATCGACGACCACCGTCTTTCCCGTGTGCTCCTCAACAGGCAGGATCTTGTGGTACGCATTGTACAGCGAAGGCCGCACGAGATCGTTCATGGCGCCGTCGACGATATAGAAGGTCTTCCCGGCGGTCACTTTGACATAGAGCATCTTCGTGACGAAGATTCCGCTGTTGCCGACGATGACCCTGCCGGGCTCAAGGACCAGCGTTACATCCATGTCCCCCAGGTTCTCCCTGACCACCCTGGCGTATTCTGCGGGATCCGGCGGGACCTCATCCTTGTACGTGATGCCCAGGCCGCCTCCGATATCAAGCATCTCGACGGCTATGCCCTGTCCTTTAAGCTCAAGGATCATCGTTCTCAAGGACGTCACGGCCTCGATGAAGGGGCCTAGTTCAAGGATCTGGGAACCTATGTGTGACGAGATGCCGACAGGCGCGAGGTATTCTTCGGCGGCTATCTCGCGGTAGAGCCGCACCGCTTCGCCCCAGAGCACGCCGAATTTGTTCTTCTTGAGTCCCGTCGTGATGTAGGGATGGGTCTTCGGGTCGATCTCGGGATTGACGCGGATGGAAACGGGGACCCGTTTCTTCATTTTTCGTGAGAGCTTTTTCAGGGCCGTCAGCTCTCCTTCCGATTCAATGTTTATCATCCGGATCCCGGCGTCGATGGCATAGCGAAGGTCTTCAGCGCTCTTTCCCACGCCGGAGTAAACGATCCTCTTCGCCGGTATTCCGGCTTCGAGCGCCCTGTATAGCTCCCCGCCTGAAACGATGTCGGCGCCCCCATCAAGTTTCGCGACGGTCCTCAGGAGGGCACCGTTTGGATTAGCCTTCAGAGAATAACAGACCATATGGGGCGTTTCACCGAAGGCCCCGTCGAATATACGAAAATGCCTTTCGAAGGTTCCGTGGCTGTACAGGTAGAAAGGGGTCCCCACCCTCCTGGCAACGGCCTTTACGGGGACGTCCTCACAAAACAGTTCTCCATTGCGGTATTCAAAATAATCCATATCTCACTCTTTCTGGATGATCGATTCCTGTGACGGCTCGCTCTCGTTCCCCACAGCGTCGACAGCGGTGACATGGTAAGCGATGAAACGATAATCGGGAGCGCTCGTATCGAGGAACCTTCTCTCTTTCAGGGGCGCGCTGTTCAGCTTCACCGCCTGTGAGCCCACGATGCGATAGACGTTGTACCCGCCCAGGTCCTTCTCCGTATTCGCCTCCCAGGTAACGACCATCGTATTTTCCTTTTTCTCCGCCCTGACACCCATCGGGGCTCCGGGAGGCGTCTTGTCCTTCGGTACGGCACTTATCTTCAGGCCCTCTCCCTCCAGCCCGGCCGGGGTTTGCGAAACCTTTCTCACCTCGTAGACATAGGTCTGGCCGTTCGTCAGCCCCGCATCCATGTAAAGCGACGTCGAAACCGGCCGGGGGTTCAGCGGTACGACAGGGTACCTGCCGTTGTCGTGGCGGTAGACATTATAGAGATACCCTTCTTCCTTCGTCCAGGATATCTCTACCCTGCCATCTCCTTCAACAACAGCAAGCGGACCCTGGGGAGGACCGGGGGGTTCTGCCCATTTAATGACGAGAGCGTTCGAAGCCTCGCCGCGGGTACCCATTTCGGTGACGGGATAGACCCTGTAGGCATAGTCGGTGCCGGGCATGAGATCATCGTCATAGAAATAGAGCCTGTTTGCGGCCAGGGTATACCCCTTCTTCTCTCCGAGCACAATTGTCCGCAGGGGCTGGAGGTCGGCCAGACAGGTGCCGCATCCTTTGACCACCCTGAAGCTTGCTATCTTCGGGTCCTCATCACCGGCGTTCTTTTCCTTCTTCCCGAAGCTGGCAGGAGGTGTGAAGGAGAGAAAAAGCACGCTGTCCCTGACCTCACCCCTGAGGTCGTTTATTACCCCCGCCTTCACCACGGCGATGGGTACGGGGCTTCCTTTCTTCCCGCAGGAACCAAAGGCGAGGACAAGGCAGAGGGCTGCAAGAATTACGCTACAGACCGAGATATTTCTTTTCAGCATCGATTACCTTCATTACCTCTTCAAAGGAAGCGCTTCCGATCGATCTTCTCATGCGCAGGGCACTGCGCGGCTTGATGTAATCGAAAACATCCCTTTCGAACAAGGGTGATAGCTCTTTCAATTGTTTGAGCGGCATATCGCCAAGGAGCTTCCCTTCATCTTCGCACCGGCGGACCGCGGCCCCGGCGACGCCGTGGGCCTCCCTGAAGGGCATGCCTTTCAGAGTCAGGTATTCGGCCACTTCCACGGCGGGCATGAAGCTCTCCTCGGCCGCCCTTTCCATGTTCTCTTTTCTCGTCTTCAAACCTTCTACGCACAACCCCATGATCGCGAGGGCATCGCTTACCGTCCGGACGGCATGGAACAGGGGCTCCTTGTCCTCCTGGAGATCCCGGTTATAGGTGAAAGGCAGTCCTTTCAATATGGTGAGCACGCCAAAGAGGTCCGCGATCACCCTGCCGGACTTGCCGCGGATGAGCTCCAGCGCATCGGGGTTCTTCTTGTGGGGCATCAGGCTCGAACCGGTGCAGAGTTCGTCGGGCAGGGATATGAAAGAGAATTCCTGCGTTGCAAAAAGAATGAGGTCCTCGGAGAACCTGCTCAGGTGCACCATGATGACGGCTGCCGCGTAAAGGGCGTCGACGACGAAGTCCCTGTCCCCCACGGTATCCATGCTGTTCTCGGTGATCCGCGAAAAACCGAGCTTCTTTCTCACCCACTCCCGGTCAAGGGGTATCGTCGAACCGGCAAGGGCGCCGCTTCCCAGAGGCAGGACATCGACCGTCGTCAGTGCCCCTTGAAGCCGCACCCTGTCCCGTTTCAAGGCATAATAATGGCCGAGAAGATAATGGGAGAAAGGCACGACCTGGGCCCTCTGAAGGTGTGTATAGCCGGGCATGATGACCTTTTTTTCTTTTTCGGCCTTTGTGAGGAGCGCCGTGAGGACCCCAACGAGATTCCCGTCGATCCTGCCGAGTTCTTCCTTCAGGAAAAGACGCATGTCGAGGGAGACCTGGTCATTCCGGCTCCGTCCCGTGTGGAGTTTCTTGCCCGCCTCACCGGTCTTTTCGATGAGCCGCGCCTCAATGTGCATGTGGATGTCTTCGAGCGCATCGGTGAATTTGAACGAGCCTGAAGCTATCTCCTTTTCTATCTCATCGAGACCTTGCAGTATCTTCTTCTTCTCCGCAGCGGTGAGGATCCCGATCTTCTCAAGCATGCCGGCGTGCGCCTTGCTGCCTTCGATATCCTGACGATAGAGCTGACGGTCGACGTCTATTGATGCACTGAACCTCTCGAGAAGCGGGTCCGTGCCGCCCTTGAACCTTCCACCCCATGGTTTCATGGTCTCTCCCCGAACAGCGCCGTGCCGATCCTCACCATTGTGGCGCCTTCCTGCACGGCAACTTCGAAATCCGAAGACATGCCCATGGAGAGCTCCTTCATGGCAAGGCCGAACTCGGCGTTCATCATTTCAATGGTCCTTCTCAGTCCCCCGAATATGTCGCGGACCTTTTCAGGATCTTCGGCATAGGGCGGCATTGTCATGAGACCCACGGGCCTGAGGTAGCGCAACGACGAGGCCTTCTCCAGGATGCGCCGCAAGCCCTCCACATTGGTCCCGCTCTTCGTCGCCTCTCCCGCGAGGTTCACCTCGAAGAGGACATCCATTGGTTTTTCGCGCCTCTCGAGCCCATCCAGTATGGCGTCGCGATCGACGGTATGGACACAATCGAAGAGTGCCGGTATGTATTTGACCTTGTTGCTCTGGATGCTTCCTATCATGTGCCAGCGGGCCCGCGCGGAGCCGATCATCTCTATCTTTCCCTTCGCTTCCTGCACGTAATTCTCGCCGATGTCCCCTACGCCCGCCTCGATGGCCTCGATCACCCGGGAGGCATCGACGGTTTTCGTCACGGCAATTAGGGTCACCTCCGCCGGGTCTCTTCCCGCAACCTTGCACGCCCCGTCTATTCTTTCACGCACGGCCTCTACGGCATGCCGGATGGCGCTCATGAAAGGATGCCCAGCGAGAGAAGGACCTCCGTCACCTCGCATATCGGAAGCCCGACGACGTTCGAATAGGAACCCTTTATCTCCTTCACCATGTAGCCGCCCCTGCCCTGGACCGCGTAGGAGCCGGCCTTGTCGAGGGGTTCGGAGGTGCCGATATATTTCATTATTTCCTCATCGACAAGGTCCTTCATGAAAACCCTGGTCTCCACGGCATCGTGGCAGGTGATCTCCCTGTCAACGTTCAACACGCAAAACCCCGTTATGACCTTATGCCATCTCCCCTTGAGGAGCTGAAGCATCTTGAAGGCCTCCTCCTCGTTCACGGGCTTGCCGAGGATCCTGGTCTTGTAGACCACTATCGTATCGGCCCCTATTACCCATTTGTCGGGAAAATGTTTTCCCACCTTATGCGCTTTCTCATGGGAGATCCTCAGAACGTACTCGCGAGGTGTCTCTTCGAGCTTTCTGCTTTCGTCCACATCGGGCGGGATTATCGAAAAGGGGATGCCGAGCATCCGGAGGATATCCACCCTTCTCGTTGATTCACTCGCAAGTATGATCGCGTTTCCGTCATTTATCTGAAACATGGCAACCTCAAATTAATACACAACGTGTAAAACCTATTTGTAGTATAGAAAAATATATGAAATCTCCCATAATTTCAAGTTAAATTGTTCATGCAAGGCCGCTGAAGCGCCAATCGGCGGGACCAGTCAAGAGGAGGAAAACATGCCCGACATTATCCAGATAGTCACGACCATCGATAACAGGGAGGCCGCCGAGCGGCTGGGCAGGCACCTTATCGACGAAAGGCTCGTTGCCTGCTGCCAGATCCTCGGACCCATCAGGAGCATCTACCGGTGGAAAGGCAACGTGGAGGAAACGGATGAATGGTGCTGTGTCATGAAAACCAGACCATCCCTCTATCGACAGGCCGAAGAGGCCATAAGAAACCTCCACCCCTACGAAGTGCCGGAGATCATAGCCATGACCGTGAACAATGCGCTGCCCGATTATGCACGGTGGGTGGAAGCCGAAACTCGGTGATTGTTTTGGGTCCCAGGCGACAGGGCAACGCCCCTCAGAGAATGGCTATCTATCTTTGCTTAAAGGGGATTTCGCCATCCGAAACTTACCTTGACAATATATAGTGAACCTTCATATAATGTGTGAAATTTTTCATCATTTTTGGAGGGGTTATGTGGGAAAGTCTAAATCTGAAAGATGTTGTTGCACTCGCCAGGGATCCGTATCCTTCCATCCGACAATGGGCTAGAGATACAGGAAAAAAAGTTGTTGGGAGTACCATCGCTGATGTTCCTGAAGAGGTGATCTATGCATTCGATCTCCTTCCTGTGACAATTTTTGGTACTCATAAACCCTTAAAGAAAGCCCCCAGTCATCTTCCGGACAATGCCTGTTCACTGGCTCGGAGCAATCTCGAACTCGCGCTGAGTTACGAGGGCGATCTTTTCAGCGGTTTTGTTCTGCCTCAGGTCTGTGACACGACACAGCACCTTTCCGACATATGGCGGATCAATTTTCCGGATAAGTATGTGGAGAGTTACCTTGCGCCCCGTCAGGCCGACAGGCCCTCCGCCCGCTACTGGGTCAAGGAGGAGATCGAACGCCTCATTGCCTCGCTTAGCGCGTGGACGGGAAAAGCTCTGAGCAACGACGCTCTGAACGCATCCATCGCCATCCACAACGAAAACAAGAGGCTGCTCGCCGCGCTTTACGAGATCAAAAAAGCCAATCCGGGGACGATAACAAACAAACAGTTCTTCGCCATGATGAAGCTCTCCCTGCAGGTCGACAAGGCGGAATTCAACAAGAGCCTGAAAGCGATCAAGGATGGGCTGAAACCGGACAAGGGCAAAGGTTACACGGACGTGATCCTCGTGGGGATCACCTGCGATCCGCCCGAGATATTCGATATCTTCGACGAGCTTAAGCTCAACATCGTCGGTGATACCCTTGTCGATGGCACACGATACCTCCGGGGCGCCCCGTCAGTCAACGGCAACCCCATAGATGCCATGGCGGACAGGCATTTCAATCGGGGATTTTTCTCGCCCATCCACGACGACGTCTACAAGAACTTCGAAGAGGTCAGGAAGCTTTACAAAGAAACCAAGGCGCAGGCGATCATTTACGTCCATATTGAGTTCTGCGAATCCCAGGAATACGATCTGCCGGACCTGAAGAGCCTGATCAAGAAAGAGGGGATCCCGATGCACGTTCTCGATACGGAGTATCAGACCACTTCCCTGTCCCACGTCCTGACAAGAGCTCAGGCATTCTTCGAATCTCTCAAGGGGGGATCATTATGAACGACAAGCTTACATCGAAACAGCTATCAAAAAAGATAACCGACGAATACATGGAAGACGCTTTCCATGCTCACGATAACGGCAAGCTGATCGGCTATACAACGGCGATCTCTCCCGTGGAGATCTTCGTCGCCCACGACATCGTGCCGATCTACCCCGAGAACCACGCCGTCGCAAACCTGACGGCCAAGAAAGGGGTGGAGCTCTGCTCCGTCGTAGAGGGCATGGGTTACACGAACCACCTCTGTGCCTATGCCAGAAGTGACCTTGGCTATCGCAAGACCGGGGTGACTGTGACGAGAGGCATCCCGGACGCGGATCTCTTCCTCGCCTGCAACGCCCAGTGCTTTACCCTGACAAAATGGTTTCAGGTCCTGGCACGCCAGGGGGGTCAGCCCGTTTTTGTTTTCGACACGCCCGAGCACGTCATGAACAAGAAAGCCCGCGAGGAGATCGTCAAATACTGCGTCCTCCAACTCAAGGAACTGATCTCCTTCCTCGAAGAGAAGACGAAGAAAAAATTCGACTACGACCGGCTTAAAGAGGTCATGAAGTACTCCGCCGCATCAAGCATCCTCTACAAGGAATTCCTGGACATGGCCCAGTACAAGCCTTCCCCCATAAGCATCTTCGACGCCCTTATCGGCATGGCCATCGCCGTTTACCGCAGGGGGACACAGGAGTGCGTCGACTACTACCAGACACTCGTCAACGAGATACAGGCGAAGGTGGACCAGGGCATCGGTGTCCTGCCGAAAGATCAGGAGAAATACCGCCTCTACTGGGAAAACCTCCCCGTCTGGTTCAAGTTCAGCGACCACGCCAAGATGCTCGGCTCTTACGGCGGCGTTATCCTCACCTCCCTTTACGTTCACGCCTGGAGCTTCGACTTCGACCTTAACAAGGACCCGCTGGTCACCCTTGCCGAGAACTACGTGAACCGGTTCTCCAACTCCACCATTGAGGACAGGGCAGACATGGCAACGGACCTCTTCAAGAAATACTCCATGAACGGCATGATCATGTTCATGAACAGGAGCTGCAAGGCCGTATCCTTCGCAGTACCGACGCTGAAGGACATCCTCACGAAGAGAACCGGCATCCCCGCCCTCGTCTTCGAGAGCGACATGGGCGATCAGCGTTTCTATGCCGAGTCCCAGGTGCGCACCAGGATCGAGGCATATTTCGAAACCCTTGACCGTCTGGGCCTGGCACAGAAGACGGCTGCGGCTTAACCAACCCAATCTCGGCAACCTATCGACCCCGGGCAGGTTTCTGTCCGGGGTCTTCATTATTCCCCCAAAATAATACTTGACAAAAGTAAATCACATTTAATAAAATAAATTTTATTTAATTATCCCTTCCGCGAGTGTGCAGATGGATATCGGAAAAAAGATCAGAGAATTCAGAGACACAAAGAACCTCAACATCAAGCAGCTCGCCGAACTCGTGGAATGCACCCCTTCCCTGATATCACAACTGGAACGCGGCAAGGCGGACCCCTCCATATCCATGCTCAAGAGGATCGCCGAGGCGCTCAATGTGAACATCGTCGACTTTTTCATGAAGAGCACTAATAACGAAGACGTCGTGATGCGGAAGGACGCGCGCATCGTCATTCAATTGAACAGATGGGACGCAAGGATACAGTCCCTTGTAAAGAATACGGGCAACAAGAAAATGCAGCCTTTCTTTACCGTCATTAAACCCGGCGGTGGTTCCCACGGAATGTATTCCCATGAAGGAGAAGAGTTCGGCTATGTGGTCCAGGGAGAAATGGACCTCATGCTCAGCAACAAACTACACAAGATCCATAAGGGCGAAAGCTTTTATTTTTCATCCACCACCCCCCATGACTGGGGGAACAGCGGAAAAGAAGACGTGATCGTGATATGGGTCATAACACCGCCCACATTTTAGGCGTCAATCTTGTAAGGAGGAACCAATGGCAGTGCTTAAGGAAGTGAACAAACACTACGGCAAACTGGACCTGCACATAAATGGAAAATGGGTCAAACCGAAGACAGGCAAGTATTTCGACACCACCAATCCCGCGACGGGCAAGGTTATCGCGCAGGCCCCCGTGGCGGGGCCCGAAGACGTGGAAAAAGCCATTGCCGCGGCCCATACCGCATTTGGGAAATGGAAGAACGTCCCCTTCAGGGACAGGGCAAAGCTCATATTCAATTTGAGAGACACCTTCATGAGACACCACGAGGAACTGGCCAGGATCCTCGTCCAGGACCACGGGTGCACCATAGGCGACGGCAGGGGAACCATCTCGAGGTGCATCGAGAACATTGAGGCGGCGGGCAGTTCAATGTACGGGTTCTATAAGGGCGAACATGTCGAGCAGCTCGCCAACGGGATAGACTGCTACCTCATCCACGAACCTGTCGGCGTTTTCCTCATCATCACCCCCGGCAACATTCCCATGCACGCCTGGTCGTCATTCGTCCCCTATGCGCTCGCCTGCGGCTGCACGGTCATCGTCAAGCCGAGCCGCCAGTGCCCGGTGTCGGCGGACGCGATGTCGAAAATGATCGATGAGGCGGGATTCCCTCCCGGTGTCGTCAATCTTCTCCACATGGGACCGGAAAGGGAACTGAACAAGGTCATCCTTTCGGACCCCAGAGTCCGGGGGGTAGGCCTCATCGGTTCGACGAGGGTAAGCAAGGAACTCTTCGAGATATGCGGCAAATACGGCAAACGCTCGTCACTCAACGGCAACGGCAAGAACACCATCGTCATCATGCCAGACGGCGATCTCGACCAGTCGGTCAACTACATTCTCAGGGGTTGCTTCGGCATGAGCGGTCAGCGCTGCCTCGGCTCCGACAACGTGGTTGTTCTTGGCGACAACAAGATCTATAAGACCTTGAAAGACAAATTGATCGCGGCCTCGAAGGTCATGAAGATGGGCTACGGCCTCGATGAGAGCGTGGAACTCGGGCCCATGACAACATCAAACGGCAAAGAGCAGGTGATCAGTTTTATCGAGTCAGGCCTGAAATCCGGCGCGAAGCTTCTTCTCGACGGCCGCAAGACAAGGATAAAAGACTACGAGGAAGGGTACTTCCTCGGCCCCAACATCTTCGAAAATGTCAGCCCCGATATGCATATAGCCCGGGAAGAGGCCTTCGGACCTTTGTGCAATTTAATCAGGATGGATGACCTTGATGAGACTATCCGCTTCATAAACTCTACGAACTATGGCCACAGCGCATGCATAGTCACGGAGAGCGGGAAGGCGGCACGGAAGTTTATCAGGGAATGCGACGTGGGCAATGTGGGCATCAATGCCGGCATTCCCCAGCCCTATGCCTTCTTCGGCCTCGGGTCCAAGAAGGACTCCTTCTTCGGCAACTCCAAATCGAGGATGGATTCGGTAAAGATGTTCCTTGACGAGAAGACAGTAACCTTAAGATGGGTTTAATCTCCACGGGTCAGGCATCCGGGAGCAAGGCTATCGGTATGTTGCAGGAATTAAGGAAGGATTCATCACGAGCCATTAGGATAACAAAACCTAAAAGGAGGAGGTCCCATGTGCGAAGAGTGTAAGAAGATTACAAGGAGAACTTTTCTGAAGGGCGCGGCGGTGGTAGGGGCCGCGGCAGGGATGGGTGTGTTTGACAGTACGCTTCTGCATGCGCAGAACACCAACCTCAAGTTCAGCACCTGGCATCCCCCGGTAAGCCGGGAGGTCAGGACCGTATGGACACCGATGATGGAAGAGATTAAAAAGAGAAGCGGCGGGAAACTGCCCTACACCATGTACGCCGGCTCGGCCCTCGGCAAGGGACCCGAGCATTTCGACATCGTGGCGAAGGGGCTCTCGGACATGGGCTATTTCACGGCCACATGGACACCGGGGCGCTTTCCCCTGACGGACGTCCTCTCCCTCGCCGTATGGGTGGACGGCAAGGACACCGCCGCCGACATCGGCAACGCGGTCTACAAAAGGGCATTGAAGGACGAGTTCAAAAACGTAAAGGTCCTCGAGCTCAACGGCTGCATCCAGTCCTTCATCTGGACGAAGAAACCCATCTCCAAGCTGGCCGATCTCAAAGGCGTAAAACTGAGATCTCCCGGCGGACACCAGACAAACTACATCAAGTCCCTGGGCGCGGAACCGGTCTTCATGCCTCTCGGCGACGTCTACATGGCGATGGAGACGGGGACCGTCGACGGCATCGTCACCTGTGCACCTCTGGTCCTTGCGTTCAAGCTCGGTGAAGTTGCAAAGTACGGCACCGAGCTCACATTCGGGTGCGTCTCCGAAGGCACCGTCATGAACATGAAGTCATGGAACAAGCTGCCGGCCGACCAGAAGAAGATCGTCGAAGACGTCTGCACGAACCCCTTCAAGGTTACGGGCGGGCTCGGCAAAGAAGATTACAAGAAGATCATGGGCGACATCCAGAAGACCGGCGTCAAGATGATCGACCTCCCCAAGGCCGAAGCGGAACAGTGGTACAAGAGGTTCCAGGACGTGACGCGCAAATGGGTCTCGGACATGGAAGCGAAAAAGCTGAATGCCAGGAAGGTCGTCGCAATAATGAACGAAGAGTGCGAGAACAGGAACGTCAAGCTTGTTTCCTGTCCGCCTGAGTTTAAAAAGGTCTGAAAAAGAGGGCCAAAAAAGCCATGAAAGCGCTGGAAGGTTTTCAAAAAGGGGTGCACAAGGTAACGTACGCGGTTTGTGCCGCTGGCATGTTCCTTGCCATTCCCCTCATGCTGATCACCACTTTTGACGTGCTCGGGAGGGCCATCTTCAACAAGCCCCTCCCGGGCACCCTTGAACTCTCGGAATACATGCTGGCCATCATCATCCTGCTGGGTGCCGCGTACACCCAGCAGGTCAAGGGCCATGTTGCGGTTGATTTCCTTACGTCCAGATTTCCGCCGAAAGGCCAGACGATATGCAATATCATAACGAATATTGCCTCCCTCGCGATCATTACCATCATGACAATATATGGCTATATCGAGGGGATCAATGAAACAACCGTGACCGACCAGCTCAGGGTACCCATGTGGCCCTTCAAGACCCTTGTAGCCGTGGGCGGGCTCATGCTATGGATGGAGCTTCTCACCGACCTCATAACATCCGTCGCGAGCCTGGTAAGGAGGCAATAATGGACCCTGTTACTATTGGATTATTGGGCTGCCTGCTCCTGTTCGTCCTGCTCTTTCTCGGTATGCCCATCGCCTTCGTAATGATGTTCGTGGGTTTTGTCGGTTTATGGTCGCTCTCTTCCCTTGGTGCGGCCCTGCCCAAGGTGGCGGAGACTGTCTGGGGTGTTGCGGCAAATTATCCCTACACCATCATCCCGCTCTTTATCCTTATGGGAAGCTTCGCGGGTTCAGGGGGCATAACAAAAGAGCTCTACAATACATTTGACAAGTGGGCCCGCAGGCTGCCCGGCGGACTCGGGATCGCGACCATCGCCGCCTGTGCCGCCTTCGGTGCGGTGAGCGGGTCTTCCGTTGCCGCCGCCGCCGCCATGGGGAATGTGGCCCTGCCTGAAATGCGCAGGTTCGGGTATGACCCCAAGCTTGGCTGCGGGGTTATAGCGGCCGGTGGAACGCTGAGTTTTCTCATACCGCCGAGCCTCGGATTCGTCGTCTACGGCATGCTCACCGAACAGTCCATCGGGAAGCTCCTCATCTCGGGGATCCTGCCGGGGGTAGTCATGTCCGCTGCATTCGTCGCCTGCGTTATAGTTCTGGTGGGCATAAACCCCGCACTCGCTCCGCGCAGTACAGACAAAGTGACCTTCAGGGAAAAGCTTGTTGCCCTCAAGGGTGTGTGGGAAGTGCTGCTTGTCTTCTGTATCGTCATGGGCGGCATATACCTTGGCTTCATCAACCCCACGGAGGCGGGCGCGATCGGCGCCACGTCGCTCTTCGTCATTGTGCTCCTCAAGAGAAAGCTCACCAGGGCAAACCTTTTCAGTGCCCTTCTTGAGATGGCGAGGATCTCGATCATGGTGCTTTTCCTCGTTGCCGGGGCCACCCTCTTCAGCTATTTCCTTGCCCTGTCGACGATACCCACGGTTGTCTCCACCTGGATCGCGGGGCTCGGGGTCTCCAAGTACGTCATCCTCCTGATCATTATCGTCATATACTTCGTCCTCGGGTGCTTTCTCGATTCCGTCTCAATGATGGTCCTCACCCTGCCGGTCATTTTCCCTGTGATCGTTACTATCGGGTTCGATCCCATATGGTTCGGCGTCCTGTTGGTGCTCATGATGGAGGCCGGGCTCATAACGCCGCCGGTGGGGCTCAACATTTACACCATTGCGGGCATCGCGAAGGACGTGCCCATGTCGGACATCTTCAAGGGGGCACTGCCTTTCCTTCTGTCCGTCATAGCCACCGCGATCATTCTCACTATTTTTCCGCAGATAGTCACCTATCTGCCGGGCCTCATGGGAGGCAGATGATGGATACTGTCCCGTCAGAAAGTTCGCATTATGAAAATATGGATGAATAACCGGGAAATGAAATGAAGACGATAAGCTTCGTGCTCAATGAAAAGAAGACCATCATCGAGGTCGATGACAACGAGACCCTCCTCAATGCCCTCAGGGAAAGGCTCGGCATTACGAGCGTGAAAGAGGGCTGCGGTATAGGGGAATGCGGGACGTGCACGGTGCTCGTTGACAACGAACCTCATTACTCGTGCCTGACCCTGGCGTCGAAGGCAGACGGCCGCGATATCAAGACCGTGGAATTCCTTTCCGCGTCGGGGGCGCTTCACCCCCTCCAGGAGGCCTTCATCAGATCGGGCGCCGTTCAGTGCGGATACTGCACGCCGGGGATGCTCCTGTGCGCCTACAGTCTGCTCCTCAAGAACGCGGACCCCGACACCCATGACATCAAAGAGGCCATCAGCGGCAATCTTTGTCGCTGTACCGGGTATATACAGATCGAAGAGGCCATCAAGAATGCTGCCGAAATTTGCAAGTGTAGTCGCTAGAACAAAGGACGAGGTCCTTTCCTGGCTGTCCTCCCTGGAAAACCCGAGGATCCTTGCCGGGGGAACAGACCTCATGGTCAAGATGAGGGCCGGGCAGGAATGCAGCCACATCATCGACGTGGCCGGCGTCCCGGAACTTCTCGGGCTGACCGAGAAAGAGGGAAAGATCGCGATAGGATCGGCGATGACGCACGCGAGACTCAGCACCGAAGACTCCCTGATCCGAAATGCCCGGAGCCTTGCCCTCGCATGCGGGCTCGTCGGTTCGCCGCAGATACGCAACATGGGCACCATCGGGGGCAATCTTGCGAATGCGTCCCCGGCCGCCGATTCCATACCTCCCATGCTCATACACGATGCCGTTCTCATCCTGGAATCAAGGGACACGCAGCGGAAGGTCCCCCTTGAAGAGGCCATCGTTGCCCCCTACATGACTTCGATGGACAGGAAGGAATTGCTTAGCTCCGTGGAGATAACCCCCCTTCGCGGATACCGGGAGGGCTACCGCAGGGTGGCGAAAAGGGCGACCTGGGCGATCTCACGCCTTGGCGTTGCCTTCGCCATCAGGGAAGAGGAAGGCAGATTCCTGGATGTGAAACTGGCCATCGGGTCCTGCACGCCCATGCCCTTCAGGCCGAAAAAGGTGGAAGACATCCTTCGGGGCGCCGTCAGGAACGAGACCATCATATCCGAAGCGATAAGAATGGCCCTTGAGGAGATCAAGTTCATCTCGGGGATCAGGCCCTCGTTTGCCTACAAGCTCCCCGTCCTGAAGGGTATTCTCGAAGAAGTGCTCAGAGGTTGACCTAACTATGTTCATTGGACAGGATATAACACGTGTTGATGCCCTCGACAAGGTCCTGGGAACAGCAGCCTTCGCCCACGACCTCAAGAAGAACAATATGCTCTTTGCCTGCGTGGTCCGCAGCTCGCGGCCCCACGCGGTTATAAAGAAGATCGACCTTTCCGCCGCCCTCGCTCTCGAGGGAGTCGTAAAGGTCCTTTCGCACAAGGACATACCCGGCGAGAACCTCTTCGGAGCGATCAAGAAAGATCAGCCCTTCCTCGCCGAGGGGCGCGTCCGGTACAGGGGAGAGGCCATCCTTGTCGTCCTTGGCATAACCGAGGAGATAGCACGCAAGGCATCGCACCTTGTGAAGATCGAATACGAAAACCTTGAAAATATCTCGGATCCCTTTCTTTCCGCACAGTCCCCCGTCCTCATCCACGACGGGGGAAACCTCCTCAGCCATCGCATGGTCATAAAGGGCGATGTGGAGAAGGGTTTTGAAGGGTCCGACGTTGTTGTCGAGAATACCTTCAGCACGACATGGATCGATCACGCCTACATGGAGACCGAGGCAGGGATAGGATATACAGACGATACAGGAAGGATCGTGGTCGCCTCCTCCACTCAGAATATCCATTACAAGATGAAGGAGATATCGAGGCTGCTCGCCATCCCCACGGAGAAGGTACGGGTCGTCCAGACGACCACCGGGGGCGGTTTCGGCGGCAAACTCGACGTCACCGTGGAAGGCTTCATCGCGCTTTGTGTCTACCATACGAAAAGGCCCGTTGTGATGAGGTACACCAGGGAGGAAAGCTTCCTTGCGCAGACAAAGAGGCACCCGCTTCACATCGAATACAAAACGGGAGCCAGGAAGGACGGGAGCCTTACCGCCGTCGAGGTGAGCATAATCGGCGACACGGGGCCCTACATCTCCTACGGTGAGACGGTCTGTCTGAGGGCGGCCGTACATGCCACCGGCCCCTATGAGGTTCCCAACGTCCTTGTGAACTCAAGGATGTTCTATACCAATAATCCCATATCGGGCGCCATGAGGGGTTTCGGCGTGCCCCAACTCGCCCTTGCCCACGAATCTCAGCTTGACGAGATCGCGGAGCTCATCAACATGGACCCCCTCGACATACGGATGAAGAACGCCCTGAAAAGGGGCTCTCTTACCGCCACCTCGCAGGTCTTGAGCCACAGCGCGGGTCTGCTTGAAACCCTCAAGGGGGTCGAGCCCTTCTGGAGAGAGAGACGCAAACAGGCCGCCGGCAGCGGCTTCGGCCTGGGATGCATGTATTACGGTATTGGAAACACGGGTATCTCGAACCCGTCAAGCTGCTATCTCACCCTGACCCCTGAAGGCAGGGTGGAGATGCATTCCGGGGTCTGCGAGATCGGCCAGGGGTCGGACACGGTCCTCTTGCAGATACTCTGCGACGCCCTTGGCATGGAAGAGATGGGTATCGACCTCGTACGAGGGGACACGGACACGTCATTCGACGCAGGTTCCACCTCGGCAAGCAGGCAGACCTACATATCGGGAATGGCCGTCTGTGATGCAGCTCAGAAGATGAAAAAATACCTCGAAAAGGAAGGCTACTACAGCGGCAGGCCGCTCAAGGACATCTGCCGCGATGCCCAGGATAAGGCCATCCCTGCATTTGAAGGCCATTTCGACCCGCCCACGACAGCGCCGGATAGCAAGACATCCCAGGGCGCCCCCTATGCCACGTATGCATTTGCCACCCACATGACGGAGATCGATGTCGACCGGGTGACGGGCGTATGCAAAGTGATCAAGGTGCACGCGGCCCATGACGTGGGAAGGGCTATCAATGTGAGTAACGTAAAGGGCCAGATCTACGGCGGCGTGGCCATGGGGGTGGGTCTCGCGCTTATGGAGGAGTTCGTGCCGGGAAAGAGCGAGTCCTTCGATAACTACTACATCCCCACATCCATGGATATGCCCGACGTCGAGGCGATAATCGTTGAGGACCGCGAACCCACGGGCCCCTTCGGAGCCAAAGGGGTCGGCGAACCGGCGCTCATCCCCCAGGCCGCAAGTATTGTGAACGCAATAAAGGATGCGACGGGAGTGCGAATGTACAGATTACCCTGTGACATAGAGCGACTTAAATTGGCTCTGGAGGAACAGGACAGAAAAAAATGATGAACCGAGTGAAAGGAGGACGCGTATGAGCACGCTTACTATCAGGAACATTGGGGCTGTCTTTACGGGAGATATTGAAAGTCCCGTCGTCAGCGGTCCCGTTTCCATCCTTATCGAGGACGGGAAGATCAAGGCGATCGAAGGCGGTGAGCTGAAAGCAGACAAGACGGTCGATGCCAACGGCATGACGGTCTGCCCCGGATTTATCGATTCCCATGTCCACCCTGTATTCGGCGATTTCACCCCTCGTCAGAACCAGCTCGGTTTTATCGAAAGCAGCCTGCACGGCGGCGTGACATCGATGATCTCCGCAGGCGAGGTCCACTTGCCCGGCAGACCCACAGATCCCAAGGGAACCAAGGCCCTGGCTCTTCTCGCCCAGAGGTCCTTCGCCAGGCTGAAACCTGCGGGCGTGAAGGTCTACGGGGGCGGCCTGATACTCGAAAAGGGTCTTGTTGAAGCCGATTTCAAGGAGCTTGCCGAAGACGGCGTCTGGCTTGTCGGCGAGATCGGCCTCGGGAGCATAAAGGCGGCCGATGAGGCAAGGCAGATGGTCGACTGGGCAAAGAAATATGGTATGAAGGTCCTCATGCACGTGGGCGGCACATCTGTTCCGGGAAGCTCCACGGTGACCTGCGATGATGTCCTCGTGGCTCAGCCCACGGTAGCCTGCCATTTGAACGGGGGACCCACCAGCATCCCCGTACCCGAGATAAAGCGGGTCATTGAAAAGACGGAATGCGCCATAGAGGTGGTGCACTGCGGCAACCCGTTGTCGGCTCTTGAGATCGGCAGGTTCATGAAGGAGAAAGGGATATTGAAAAGACTGATCATCGGCAACGACGCCCCTTCAGGAACAGGGGTCATACCTCTCGGGATATGGCGGATGGTCAATTTCATGTCGGCCCTGTGCGACATCCCGGCTGAAACAGCGGTCTGCTTTGCCACGGGCAACACAAAGGGCGTCTTCGGGCTCTCCCACGGCATCCTGCAGCCCGGCTTCGACGGGGACCTGCAGATAATCGATGCGCCCATGGGTTCAGCCGGCAAGGATGCGAAGGCGGCCATAGAACTGGGCGACATACCCGGCGTTGCGATGGTGATCATCGACGGAGTGGTGAAGGCACAGGTCAGCAGGAACACTCCGCCGTCCGTCAGAAAAACCTTGTAGAGGGTCAACCCGGGGGTTTCAGATGAAGATCGATATCGATAAATGCAAAGGTTGCGGGCTCTGCGAAGAGGTGTGTCCCCTCAGCCTGATAACCCTGAAGGACAGAAAGGCGCGGATCGGTGCCGGTTGCGTCGAGTGCAAGACCTGCCTGAAGGTATGCCCCGAGGGCGCGTTGATCCCTGAAACATCCGCCGATCAGCCCATGTGCACCTCATGCCCCATCATGTGCAGGATCCCCGAGGGCGCCCATGGCGCCTGCATGAGATATTTCAACGAAAAAGGGGAGATCATCCGACACGGCCGGGTCCACTCCTATGAAGAGGTGGTGGACCTGGTGCGCGAAGGGACCGGCGCCGGGCCCATCGGCACACCGCTCATCACCGGGATCGGCTCGGGCACCACGTACCCCGATTTCAGGCCCTCCCCTTTCATCGTCAGCGGCGTGAAGGACGGCATCGACATCGTCACAGTCGTCACCGAGGCCCCCTTGAGCTACAGCGGCGTGAAGCTGAAGGTCGATACCGATCTCCACGTGGGAGAGGAAGGCAAGAAGATCTACGTCCGCAGAAAGGGCAAACGCCACGTCGGTCACCTGTGCACCGAGGAGTATGGATCAAAGATACTCTCCCTCGGCGGCGTGAACATCCTCACCTCGAAGGATGGGCTCTTCGCTGCAAAGGTCCTCCACGAGTTTCTTCAGGGCAAGAAAATAAAGGTCGAGGTCGAGGACGGGACGAAGCTGGAGCTTGCCCTCGGCAAGGAGCCCGAGATCGGCGGCGTCGTGGAAGAACGGATGCGTGTCGGCTGCGGAAGCGCAACAACGGGGCTCTTCGCACCTTACATGTTCGAGGCCGCCGACGAGGTGATCGTCCTCGATGGCCACATCACGGGCCTTTTCAGCGAGCATCCGTCGGGAAGATATCTCAACAAACCCCGTTCCCCCATACAACTGAGGGGACAAAAAAGCACCGAGGGACGATACTTTCTCAATAAGGGCAGCGGCTGGGGAGGAACGGACATAGTGAACCCCCTGGACGCCGTAGCGGACATCGACAAAGACAGGTGCTTTGACGGCATGACGCTCCTCATCACGGAGACGACAGGAAGAAAATCCGCATTCTACCGCTGGAAAAAGGACAGGTTCGTCGAGGATGCGCAGACTCCGGAGGCCGCCAGATTTCTGGACGTCCTCAAGGATTCCTGTGAGCTGTCGCGCGTGAGCGCGGTATTCGCGGCAGGCGTCGGCGGCTCGGCGCGCGCCGGCGTGACGAAGAACCCCATCAGGTTGACGCGGGCGGTCCACGAGGGCAAGGTATCCGTCACCGTCGGCGGCGCGAGGCCCTTCATATTCCCCGGGGGAGGCATAAATTTCCTCGTCGATGTGGAGAAGATAAAGCACGGCAGCATCTACCTTTCACCGACCCCTTCGTTCATACTGCCCGTGGAATATACCATGACACTCGACACCTTCAAGGAGATCGGGGGTCATATCGAAGCGGTCCGGCCGGTAAAAGAGGCGCTCACGAAGAAAGACGGGGGTCGCCAGTAAGGTCATGTACGTCGAGGTCGGTCCCGCCAGCCTTGTGATAACGGGCGAAAAGCGCGGCGTGCCTTTTCTTTTCCTTCGGGAAGAAATAGAAGAATTGGTCCGGAGCATTCTCAGAGATATACGGGAATGCCTGCCGATCTTGAGACAAAAAGCATACAGAATCAAAAATGTATCCCATCTGCCTGAGGTGGCAAAACGAATGACCGAAGCCGTGAAGCTCGTAGATGAGAACAATCTGACACCAATGGCGGCTGTTGCCGGCGCGGTTGCGGATATGGTCAAGGAACATTTCGCGATGCAAGACCTTGATCTCCTGACCGTGAACAATGGCGGAGATCTGTCTCTTTTCAACAAAACCGGACGACCCCTGCGAGTCGGCATCGGCAATATTATCAGCGGAAAACCAACCCCCTATGTCATGATACTGGACGGCGTACATGATCTCGGAATGGCAACGAGCGGCTTCGGCGGCAGGAGCCTGACCCTCGGCCTGGCCGACACCGTGACCGCCGTGGCGAAAACGGCGGTACTTGCCGATGCCGCGGCGACGCACATCTGCAACCGTACCAATGTCGAGACCGATCTGGCCGTACGGGAAAAGGCGCGCCTTATCGATCCCGGGACGGACATACCGGAGGAAGACGTGACCGTGGCCGTCGGCTCCCTGAGCCCTGAGCTTGTAGCCCGTGCTCTCGGATGCGGTCTCACCGCGGCTAACGCCCTGAGGGAACGCACAATTATAGAATACGCAGCCATAGCGCTGAAGGAAGGTATCGCTACGACCGTCAATGGCAACAAAACTAAATCTATAACCCTGGAGGTGCAGGATGGAAATCAGGAAGATCATTACCATTGTTGAGGACATGCTGGCTGACGGAGAAAAGAAGGCCGCGAAGCCGATCAGGAAGGCCGCCTGTATCGCCGTTATCAAGAACCCCTATGCGGGGACATTTCAGGATGACCTGACGCCCCTCATCGATTTCAGCGACGAGATAGGCAAGGTGATATCAGAGCGGGCCGTCGAGGCCCTCGGCCCGGATAGAAAGCCCGAGAGCTACGGGAAGGCCGCCATCGTGGGAGAAAAGGGCGAGCTGGAACACGCAGCTGCGCTCCTCCACCCCAAGCTCGGCACCCCGCTGCGCAACGCCGTCGGCGGAGGCAAATCGATCATCCCCTCTGCCAAAAAAATGGGCAAGATGGGCGACACGATAGACATCCCTCTTCATTTCAAGGATGCGGCCTTCGTCAGGTCCCATTTCGACGCGATGACCGTTTCCGTGAGTGACTCGCCAAGGTCCGATGAGATCCTGCTGGCCGTAGCCGTAGCCGACGGCGGCAGACCCCATGCCCGCATAGGCGGCCTCAAGAAAGACGAGGCAAAGTGCGAGGACGGACTGAGGTAAAGACCGTTTCACGTCTCAGGCCCCTTTCCTCCTTGGGTCAAAGACGTCCCTCAGGCCCTCGCCCAGGAGGTTGTACCCCATGACAGTGAGAAATATGGCAAGGCCGGGATAGACGGAGAGCCACCATGCGACCTCTATGTTGTCCTTGGCCTGGGTGAGGATGTTGCCCCAGCTTGGCGTGGGAGGCTGGACACCTATGCCGAGGAAAGAGAGCGCCGATTCCGTCAGAATGGCCCCGCCGATGCCGAGGGTGGCCACCACATAGACGGGGGTCACAGCGTTGGGCAAAACATGGCGGAAGATGATCCGCAGGGAATTGAAACCCTGTGCCTTTGCCGCCATGACGTATTCCTTGCTCCTGATGCTCAATATCTCCGCCCGTACAAGCCGCGCTGTGCCCATCCAGCTCGTAAGGCCTATGACGATCATGATGTTCCAGATGCTCGGCTCCAGGATGGCGATGACGGCAAGGATGAGGAAGAACGTCGGAAAACACATCATGAGGTCAACAAAGCGCATGATCCCTTCATCGACCATCCCTCCGAAGTAACCCGATATTGCGCCCAGGATCAGCCCGATGAGAATGGCTATGCCGACGGAAACGAATCCCACGAGGAGAGATATCCGCGTCCCGTAAAGCACCCGCGAGAGGACATCCCTCCCCAGTGTGTCCGTACCGAAGGGATGGGAGAAGCTGGGTGACGAAAGGATGTTCTTGATATCCGGCTCGAGGGGGTCATGGGGAGCGATGAGGGGCGCAAAGATCGCGCAGAAGAACATGGGTATAAGGATAATGAGCCCGACGAGTGCCAGGTGGTGACGCATTGTCCGCTTGAGGATGTTTTTCATGTCACCTCATATTAATAGCCGCAGATGCTAAAATCAACAAAAAGTGTCGGCGAACAATGGTGCGTGGTTTGATGTGAAGTAAGGCGGCTGCCGTTTTATGATCTCCCTTATTGCCGGATGCCGCGTGAATTCCCTGTCGAGGAAACGCCTCACCTTTTTGCGGTCCCATCCCCTGGGATGGACAAAGTCCGTGTAGAACGAGAGATCCCCGCCGTAGAACGGCTTCGCGTCGAGACCGGAGGCATCGGGGCTTCCGTGGGGAAGGTTGAAGACGGCGAGGTTCAGAAAACCGATGAACTCATGGTGCTCCACGACAAAATCCATCGTCTTCCGCGCGGCGTCCTCATCCTCCCCGGGCGTCCCGAACAGGAGGTAGACGTAGGTGCAGATGCCCGCCGCTGAAAGCGCCTTCAGGGCCTTCGAAACGTCGGCGACCGTGATACCCTTTTGCATGCCGTCGAGGACATCCTGATCGCCCGATTCGACGCCAAGCTTGAGCATGACGCAGCCGGAACGTTTCAAGCCGGCACAGAACCCCTTTTCCGTCAGTTCATCGGTCACCCGGGCAAAACCGTACCAGGGGACACCTGGCGGTTCATTTGCAACCGCCCTGAGGACGGAAGGGCTCACCGCGTTATCGACGATGTGCACCAGGGAGGGGCGATATTTCGCTGCGAGCCGCGCAATCCCGGCCGCGGCTTCTGCCGGCCCGAGCTGTACGTACCTGTTGCCCTCGGCCGTCTCCGGGCAAAAACTGCATTTGCCCCAGTAGCACCCCGTCGACGTACTGTAGGGCATGATCAAACCCGGCGACAGGTAGTCGTTCATGGGAAACACATCGTATACATAGGACGAGGATATCTTTCTGCCCCCCGCCCCTGGCGGCGACCCGAGAAGCCCGAGGAGGAAATCCTCTCCGGGGCCCTTCACAACACGATCGACAAGCCCGACGAAACAATTTTCCCATGCCGGTGCGCTCATCCATGATGTCACCAGCCCTCCGCCGAGGATTATCTTCACCTCCGGGAACTCATCTCTCACAAAACCCATCATCGCAAAAGCGGCAAGCGCCTGACTGAGGTATGTGAGCGAGAATCCGGCAAACCTCCCCTTATCGCCCTCGAATTCCTCCCGGAGACGCCCCGAGAAATGACCGTAGAAGGGACTCTCCTCAGGATGACGCGCGGCTTCCATGAGGTCCTCGCTTCTGAGCGGCTTCAGGCGCCTGTCCTCGTAATCGGAAAAACTGAGCCTCGTGCCTTCGGCTGCGCCGGAGGAAAATAGCCGGTTGACGTCGTTGACACACCTTTTGTAGCGGTCGAAATTGCGGTACGTTCTCTCGTCCCGGAGGGCGTCCAGGTTTCGCGAGAGGTTCCGTGCGGCCCTCAGCGACCATGTGTCGCCAGCGGGACCCGCCCTGGCCAGAAGCCAGAGCATCCCTTCGATGTTCATGTCAAGGACCCTGCACCGGTGGCCCGCTTCAACGAGGGCACCGGCCAGCCTGGCCAGGCCCGCGGGAGGTTCACAGGGTTTCGCTACCGGGGGATTGATAAGGATCACGTTCTTCCTGTCAGGCAAGATGGAGCGGCATCGTCACCTACCTGATACTGTCCTCCATCTTCTTCAGATATTCGTTGTCGGGAAATTCGGTCTTGAGGGCGTTGACCTCCGCTCGCGCGAGGTCATTCAGGTTGTTGTCGACAAGAAAGAACACGTAGGAGAGCCTGAAGGAAAGGTCCTCTTTGCGATCCTTGAAAGCGGCTATCTTCTGGTCGAGTTCCCGTGCCTGTGCCTGTGACGGCAGGGAAAAAACACCTCCCGAGACATTGTTCACCTTGCCGGAATCCACGATCCAGCGGTATTCATTGCCGTAGGCCAGCACCTTGTCGGGAACCCTGAGCAAACTGCCCTCGCTCTCGGCGCTGAAAAGAACGGTGGCGCCGGAGATGATCTTTACGGTCACCTTCTTGTCGCCGGGACATCTGTTCTCCCAGACAAGCGTCGGGGCCGGATCGATTATGGTGGTACTCACCGGCGACAGGGCCTTGATGCATGGCCGAACACTGCGCACGACAAAACCGCCCATGGATCCAGCGGATGTCTTCCCCGGGGCGTAAAGACCCTTCAGCTCGGAGACCTTTCCCCTGACAGCCACAACCTTGCCCAGTTTCGCCATCCCTTCAGAGTTGTCGCAGATCTCATAGCCCTTGCTTTCCTTGAGGGATGCAACGACCACCCTGCCCTTTTCCACCTTTATCCTGTCACCTTCCTTGACGGCATAGAGGATATGCTCGCTCCGCTTGAGGGTGATGGTCTTTCCCTCGGAATCCCTGAGCTGTGCATTTCCCTGGATGTCGAAGATATACCCGGCCTGCCCGGCGGCGCCGGCCGGGCAGGCTGTGAGGACAACAGCGGCCCCGCAAAGGATGAAAAGAAGGGCCATACATATCTTTCTCATATCATTCTCCTCCCGTTGGAAAAGATCGCCTCGCATATTCCTCCATGCATCAACATCACATCACGTCTTCCCGACGGTGTAAAGGGAAATGGGGCGGTCAACTCCCCTGACGGCACATTCTCCCGCGTCTTGCCAGGGGAAGGCGTCCCCCGCGGCGGCGCGCGCATCGCTGCTCACGAGAAGGCCGCCTCCGGCCTCCCTGGTCAACCCCTCGATGCGGGAGGCGATGTTGACGTGCTCGCCGATGATGGTAAAGTCCATCTTTCTCTCGGAGCCTATGTTGCCGAGAATGACCTCGCCGTAGTCTATGCCGATCCCGACAGCGACGTGCCAGTCGCTGATGAATTCCCTGAACCGGCCTTCATCATTAAGCCTCTTCGTTTGCTCGAGGATATCCCGGGCCGCCGAGACCGCATCGGCGGCGGGGTTTTCTCCCGTCATGAAAAAGGCGAGCATGCCATCACCGATGAACTTGTTCACAAAACCGGTATGTTTCTGTATTGCCTCCGTGACGGCTCCGAAGAAAAAATTGAGGAACCTCACCACCTCGCGCGCCTCTGTTTTGGTCGAGAGGACCGTGAAATTACGGATATCGAGAAAAAGGATGCAGACATTGCGGGCCTCGCCGACGAGGAGTGCTTCGCTGTCCGTTTCAAGGAGCCTGTCGAGGACGTTCTTGTCCACATAATAGCCGAAGACCTTCTGGACCTTCCGTCGCGTCCTTTCCTCGACAAGATACCGGTAGGGATAGACGAGAATGGCGACAGCGAAGGGGGCCATCACCTGGGGAAAGAGATGGAAGTAGGTCCCCGCGGCAAAGAGAAGGAGGTTGACGACGCAGAGGAGGGCGGCGAGGGCGGCGAGGGCGGCGGCGGCGGGAAAGGGCCTCATCAGGGATATGGCGGCGAGCGACATGACGCCGAGAACAACAAGGATGGCGATATTCAAGGCTGGCGGCGCCTCCCTGAGAGACGTGCCGGTCAGCATGGTCTCCGTTATGACGCCGTGAATGAGCGGTCCGGGCATCCTGCCGCTTGCGCGAAGGGGCGGCGGTTCCTGCCCTGTTGTGCGCAGGGGAAGCACGTCCCGCATGAGGGGCGTTGCATGGATGTCCTCGTATCCGCTGATATAACCGAGGATGATCGTCTTCCCCGCAAAAACCTGACGGTCGACCCTGCCTCCCATGACATCATCAAGAGAATAAAAAGGGAGGGCGTCAGCCAGCGCGTAGTTCAGAAAGACCCGGCTCCCCCCGTATTGCCGTCCCGCGGACAGCTGGTAGAGGACGGATGCGAAGGTGGGCTTATCACCGCCATAGAGAGCCTGCTCCCGGATGACCCCGTCGTTTCGGCCGAGGTCGCCGTCCGTGAGGGAAGCATCGGCAACGGTCATGTTCTTGATGAATGGGCTCACCCCGTAATAGAAGGGAACCATGTCCCCATGGACGACCTGTACGATATTCATACGCTCCGACACATCCATGATAGGTCCCAGCGCCGACCGGTCCAGTTTCTCCCCCACCTCTTCCATGGTCCGGCCAACCGCGGCCCGCGCCTCTTCGCCACTATCGGCCATGAACGCGGAGGCGGCGTCTTTGAGCTTGTCGCTTTGCTTGTGGACAAGGATCACGTCGAGGCCGACCGTCGCCGCGCCATATTCATCCATGCGCCGCAGAAACCGGCCGATGTCGTCGTAGATGAAAAGGAGGGGTTTTTCTCTGATGATGGACCTCTCGTCGATGCCGACGATGATCACCTGTCCGCTGGGACGATCATTTCCCAAACCGAGGACCGCGGCAAGTTGTACGCGCTTATCATAGGCCTTGTGTTCCAGGCCCCTTTGCAGGCCTATCCCGTAAACACCGAGGCAAAGAAGCACCGCGAGGACCGTTATCAAGACCGTAACGACGTGATGCCTGCGATATTTCACCTGTGCCCTTCCCCGAAAGATTTCCCCTATTATACACCAGCCCTCCAACGTGCACGACCTTTTTGCAAAGAATCTGCGCGCCCTTACCATTTCTGTGCGAACATGATATAACATATGCTGCAGCAGGGGCTAACGATGAAGACAAGCCATACCATCAAGGGAATTCTCATAGCGGCGACCCTTTTTCTTCTTTTGCCGCAGTTGTCTTCCGCGGAGGACAACCTCGCGTCGGGACCGGTCCTTCGCATCGAAACAGGCGGCCATACGGCGCGCGTCTTCAAGATGGACAGCGACCGGAGGAACCGCTTCCTTGTAACAGGCGGCGAAGACAAGACGGTGCGTCTCTGGGACCTGCCGTCGGGGAAAGCGCTCAAGGTCTTAAGACCCCCCATCGGGTACGGCAATTCCGGCGTTATACGCGCAGCCGCCATCTCCCCCGATGGCGCCGCAGTTGCCTGCGGCGGCATGACACGGAGCCGCGACGGATACAACATCTACATCTTCAGCAGGGAAACGGGCAGGGTGACCGACGTCATCGGCGGGCTTAAAGAACCCATACTTCACCTTTCCTTCTCAAAGGACGGCAGGTTCCTCGTTGCCGCCCTCATGGGAAAGGCGGGGATTGAGGTCTACAAGGTACCTGGTTTCACGCCGGCGGCCGTCTCGGACGGGCGATACGAAGGCATATCGAGCGGCGCCGATTTCGATTGGTCGGGACGCCTCGTCACGGTGTCCTTCGACGGCTTCATCCGCCTCTATGACAGTTCCTTCACCATGATCCGCAAAGCGCCTCTACCCGGCGGAAAGATACCCTCGTCGGTCCGGTTCAGTCCCGACGGCTCCCGGGTTGCCGTCAGCTTCTATGACTCCCCGCATATCGACATCCTGTCGGCCAACGATCTTTCACCGCTTACGTCGCAGACACTGCCCGGTGAGATGGTCCTTTGCGTCACATGGTCTGTCGACGGGAGATACCTTTACGCCTCGAACGGGGGCAGGAATGGGCCCTTCGTCCTGGCGCGCTTCGGCGAGGGAGGAGGCGCGGCACGCATGGAGGAGATGGCAGCACAGCGCGGCTCCAGGCGCTCGACAAGGAGCACGACAACCGCCATTCTTGCTTTGCGGGACGGCTCTGTCGCTTTTGCTAACCAGGAGCCCGCCATCGGAATCGTGAACACCAGCGGGGATGTCGTTCTCTACAAGGATGCGGCGACGTTCTGGTTCACGAATGATGGGGGTCTTCTTGTCTCGGCGGACGGCACCGTGGTCCAATTCAACGGGCTTGGAGACCGCAAGAGAAAGGTCCGCTTTTCCCTTTCCGACAGGCGCATCGACGAGATAAGCGGGGCCGGCTACGCCGCCGTGGAGCTTTTCAAGTCAGACCCCGGCACAGGGGCCATCCGTATCACAGACTGGCATGCATCTGGATCGCCAAAGCTTAACGGCAGGCCCATAAAGCTTCGCCGGGGGGAGTACTCCGTGGCGGCGGCAGTGGCGGCGAACGGCAAAGGCTTCGTTCTCGGCACAAACTTCGGGATATATCTTTTCGACCTGAAGGGATCTCAGATCTGGCGGCAGCCCTTTCCCGGGATGCGCGGCGTGAACATCCCTCCCGGCGGGCGCACCGTCGTTGCCGCATCGTCGGACGGCACCATCCACTGGCACAGCATAGATGACGGCAAGCCTCTTCTCACCCTTTTCCCCGCCGTCGACATGAAGCGCTGGGTCGTCTGGACCCGTTCCGGCTACTATGATGCCGCACCGGGGGCCGAAGAGCTCATCGGCTGGCACATCAATCGCACCGGCGCGGTTGCGGCCGATTTCTTTCCCGTCTCCCGTTTCAGATCAACATACTACAGGCCGGACGTCGTGGCCGGAACCCTGGAACTGGGAGATGAAAAGAAAGCCCTCCGGATCGCCGACAGGGAATCCGGCCGCGCAACACAGGACGTACCCGTCGAAAAGGTATTGCCCCCCGTGGTCTCCATCATCCATCCAAAGGACGGGGCCGAGGTCAAGGACAGGGACGTCAACATCACATTCACGGTTCGTTCGCCGTCGGGCGACCCCGTTACCGGCATCAGGGTCCTCGTCGACGGCAGGCCCGCTCAAGGCATGCGGGGAATGGGGGCACAGGGTGAAGAAGTGAGGGATATGGCGGTCCGAATACCCGAAAAGGATTCGGAGGTTTCCGTCTTCGCATCCAACAAGAACGCTGTCAGCGAGCCTTCCACTGTGCGCCTGAAATGGCGGGGGCCGGTCATCGCGGCGAATGCTGCGCCAGTGCCCACAACGGCGCACTATGAAAAGGCGCAAAAGAAGATGGAGCACAGCGTCGGGACATCCAAGGAGCCGGCTCCCCCGAATGCCGCCGCTGTTAACATCGCGGCCTCGACGGGGAAACGCGGCGACTTTGTCATCAAACCCAAACTTTACATACTCGCCATCGGCGTCTCCAACTACCGGGACAAGGAGCTGGAGCTTGGTTTCGCGGCCAAGGACGCAGATGATTTTGCCAGCATCATGTCCCGTCAGAAAGGGGAGCTCTACCGGGATATCGTCATCAAGAGGCTCACCGATGAAAAAGCAACGAAGGATGAGATCCTCGACGGCCTTGACTGGATAACCAAAGAGACGACGAGCAAGGACGTGGCGATGGTCTTCCTCGCCGGACACGGAATGAACGACCCCAACGGCATATACTACTTCCTGCCCGTCAACACGGACCTCGACCGGCTCAAACGCACGGGGCTGGCCTTCTCCGACATAAAGAACACCGTCATCTCCCTCGCCGGCAAGACGATCCTCTTCGTGGACACCTGCCATTCAGGCAACATCATGGGTTCACGGCGCGCCGTCGCCGACATCAACGCACTCGTCAACGAACTGGCGAGCGCCGAGAACGGGGCCGTCGTCTTCAGCTCATCATCGGGCCGTCAATTCTCCATAGAGGACGCCTCATGGGGCAACGGCGCATTCACCAGGGCCCTCGTGGAAGGGATAGGCGGCAAGGCCGATTTCATCGGCAAAGGCAGGATCACCATCAACATGCTCGACCTGTACTTATCCGAGCGGGTGAAGGAGCTGACAAAAGGCAGGCAAACCCCGACGACGGCGAAACCCACCACGGTGGCGGACTTCCCCATCGCAGTGATTTCGGGGCGATAGACAGCCTTGCGACGGGCGCGAAGGCGCATAGGGGCAGAGGAGCTTGCGGACATACGAAGCAAGGAAGAACCTGACTGGCGCGGCGGTTACAAACAGGAACCTAGTCGTGTTCACGGGTTTTCATAAAAGCGATCTCCGGCCACTCTTTCATCACACGTTCGAGCCGCCATTCGCTGGCCGCCAGATATGTCAGATTACCATCCAGATCAAGGGCCAGACTGGTCCGATTCATCTTTTCAAAAGTCTCCAGTCTTTTCTTATCATCGCTGTCCACCCAACGGGCGGCAACGTAACCAACTGTTTCGTAGGAGGCGTCGACACCATATTCGGCCTTGAGCCTGGCAATTGCCACATCGAACTGGAGAACGCCCACAGCCCCAAGGATAAAAGCGTTTTCCATGACGGGTCGGAACAACTGCACTGCTCCCTCTTCGGCGAGTTGTACCAGGCCTTTCTGGAGCTGTTTCGCTTTCAGGGCTGTTTTCAGCCGTACCCGACGGAAATGTTCCGGGGCAAAATTGGGGATACCCGTGTACTTGAGAGGCTCTTTCTCGGAAAACGTGTCGCCGATCTTGATCGTGCCATGGTTGTGAATGCCGATTATGTCCCCCGGCCAGGCCTTTTCGACGACCTCCCTCTCCCGGGCCATGAATATGATGGGATTTGAAATCAGCATATCCTTGCCGATGCGGTGATGGCGAACCCGCATGCCCCGCGAAAAACAACCGGAACATACGCGCAAAAAGGCGATGCGGTCGCGATGCGCCGGATCCATATTGGCCTGTATTTTGAATACAAAACCTGAAAATGCATCCTCCTCGGGCGATACCATTCGTGTGGTGGTTTGTCGCGGCAGCGGAGCAGGGGCGACCTCCACGAAGGTGTCGAGCAGCTCCCGCACACCGAAATTGTTGATCGCGCTCCCGAAAAAGACCGGTGTCTGGCTGCCTTTGAGAAAATCCCGCAGGTTGAAGGGGCTTGCCGCCCCCTCCAGCAAAGCCACGTTCTCGCGCAATTCATCTGCCTGACTCCCCAATGCTTCATCGAGCAAAGGATCTTTGATATCGTGGAGGGTCACCATGTCATCGGTCAGGCAGCTCTGACCGGGCGTAAAGAGGGTCAGTTCTTTTCGGTAAAGGTTATACGTACCCTTGAAGCTCTTACCCGTGCCAATGGGCCAGGAAACGGGTGCGCACTCGATCTGCAGGGTGTCTTCGATGTCGGCCAGGATATCCAGCGGCGGCATGCCTTCGCGATCGAGCTTATTGATGAAGGTCAGGATCGGGGTGTTGCGCATCCGGCAGACCTCCATGAGCTTACGCGTTTGGGGTTCGACCCCCTTGACGCTGTCAATGACCATTACCGCACTGTCAACAGCGGTCAACACCCGGTAGGTGTCCTCGGAGAAATCCTGGTGGCCCGGCGTGTCGAGCAGGTTGATCTCGTAATCCCGGTAATTGAACTTCATAACCGAACTCGTGACTGAAATGCCGCGCTCCTGCTCGATGGCCATCCAGTCGCTGGTGGTATGGAGACCGGTCTTGCGTGCCTTGACGGATCCGGCCATTTGGATGGCCCCGCCAAAGAGCAGAAGTTTTTCGGTAAGGGTGGTTTTCCCCGCGTCAGGGTGGCTTATAATGCCGAAGGTGCGACGGCGCTCTATCTGTGCCTGATGAGATCCATTCCCTGGTGATATATCGACGGCGATTTCCATACTGCACCTCTCACTATTTTAACAATGTGGCCGGCCCATAAAAGATAGACTGCACTATTCAAGCAGAAGATCGGCGACCGGATTCTGCAACCCCAAATTCTTGATGGCTGGATTACTTCAAGGTGGTGTCAGAAAAAAAGGTCCTTTGAATACACCTATTGCATGTATCTGACCGGATTGTCCGGTTGGAATGTGGTTATGGTTCTGCATGACCCTTATTATGTAGCAATTTTATTGACAATTTTCAATTGAATTCGCCGCAGCGGTGCCGCCGTGATAAATATCGGTCCATGACCGAGCCGCCCAACCTGGGGCAAACTCGTCTTCCCGTCCATGGTTGTTACCCCGTATGCCCGTTTGCGCGACGCACAGTCTTTCTTTCCCGCAAGGTGGTGTTTATGGTAGAATGGTCAAAATCACTCGATGGAGGATATCTTTGGAGCGTAAGAACATTCTGTGTATCGGCGCAGGTTATGTCGGCGGGCCAACCATGGCCATGATCGCCTATAAATGCCCCCATTGCAGGGTCACCGTGGTCGATATCAACCACGAGAAGATAGCGCGCTGGAATTCCGACGATCTGCCCGTATATGAACCGGGTCTCGATGAGATCATCAGGGCGACGCGAGGACAGAATCTCTTCTTTGAGACCGACATCGACAAAGGCATCAGGGAATCGGAGATCATCTTCGTCGGCGTGAATACCCCCACGAAAACCTTCGGCGCCGGGGCAGGCAAGGCGGCGGACCTTCAGTACTGGGAGAAAACGGCGCGGCAGATAAGGGAGGCCTCGGATTCGCCAAAGATAGTCGTCGAGAAATGCACCATTCCCGTCAAAACAGCCCTCGCCATGGAACGGATCCTTACATCCAAGGACGGCAATGTCCGTTTCGATGTCCTCTCTAACCCGGAGTTCCTGGCGGAAGGAACGGCCATACGCGACCTTGAGTTCCCTGATCGCGTCCTCATAGGTTCCCGGGAGACACCAAGCGGCATAGAGGCACGTAAGGCCCTCGTCGATATCTACCTCAACTGGGTGCCGCGAGAGAAGATCCTCGAAAGCAACATCTGGAGCAGCGAGCTTTCAAAACTTGTCGCCAATGCTTTCCTCGCCCAGAGGATATCATCCATAAACGCCGTCTCGGCGCTATGCGAAAAGACGGAGGCCGACGTGGCCGAGGTGTCGAGGGCCATCGGCCTCGACAGCCGCCTGGGAGCAAAGTTCCTCAATGCAAGCGTGGGATTCGGCGGTTCCTGCTTCCAGAAGGACATTCTCAACCTCGCCTATATATGCAGAAACTACGGCCTCGACGCCGTCGCCGACTATTGGGAGAGCGTCGTCGATATCAATGAATATCAGAAGGAGCGCTTCATCCTCGGCATCCTCAACGCCATGTTCAACACCCTGGCGGGAAAGCGGATCTGCCTCTTCGGCTTCGCCTTCAAGGCCGATACCGGCGACACCCGGGAAACCCCGGCATTCACCATCGCAAGAAGGCTCGTCGAAGAAAAGGCAGAGCTCATTATCACCGACCCCAAGGCCCTCGACAACGCAAAGATCGACCTCGGCGACCTGGAAGGGATAACCTACGAGCCCGACCCCTACAAGGCCGCCCTGGGCTGCGACGCCATCGCCGTCATGACGGAGTGGAAGCTCTACACAGAAGTCGACTACAAGCGCATCTACGATTCTATGGCGAAACCCGCCTTCATCTTCGACGGCCGCAACATCCTCAACCACAGACAACTGCACGAGATCGGCTTCAACGTGTACCCCATAGGCAAACCGCCGCTGGTGCACTTTTAGAAATCCTTTCAGGTTCCAAGGGAAGGAAGAAGACAAAAGACCTGAAACTATCTTCTCAGGGATGATCGGTGACGAATTCTCCGTCTACCATCGTGAGCCTGCGTTCACCCACCGCTCCGATCTCGGGGTCGTGGGTTACGAGGATGAGGGTTGCCGAAAGGTTTTTCTGGATGTTGAGGATCTGGTGCAGGACCTCGCGGCCTGTTTTCCTGTCCAAGTTGCCTGTGGGTTCGTCGGCGAGGATCACCCGGGGCTCGTTGATGAGCGCGCGGGCGATTGCGACGCGCTGCTGTTCGCCGCCGGAGAGTTCGCCCGGTTTGTGGGTACGCCTGTGCGTCAGCTCCACCGTCTCCAGGAAGGCCATTGCCTTCGCCTTCGCCTGAGCCGGTTTCACGCGCCTGATGAGAAGCGGCATCATGATGTTCTCTATGACGTTGAAATCCTGGAGAAGGTGGTAGAACTGGAAGATGAACCCCACCTTTTCGTTGCGGAAACGGCTTTCTTCGTCCTCGCTGAATGTCATGATGTCCTGGCCGTCGAAGAGGACCTTGCCCTCCGTCGGTTTATCGAGGGTGCCGATGATATGGAGAAAGGTGGTCTTGCCGGCGCCGGACGGCCCCATGATGGTGATGAACTCACCTTTATCCGCAGTGAAGTCCACGCCCTTGAGGACGTCGATGACGACACCATCCTTGTGGAAGGATCTTTTCAGCCCCGAGACCTCAATGATATGATCACTCATAGCGCAGGGCCTCCACGGGGTCGATCTTGGCCGCCTTGTAGGAGGGGTAGATGGTTGAAAGGACGCATATGACGGTTGTGACGAGAGCTATGAGGGCCACATCGACGATGCTGATCTTCGCAGGCAGCGTGGTTATGTAGTAGACATCCTCGGGAAGCCGGATGAGCTTCGTGCTCTTGATGATCCAGCAGAGGAGATAGCCGGTCACGGAGCCGAAAAGGGCGCCGACGACGCCTATGGTGATGCCTTCCATCATGAAGATCTTCATGATGCTCCGCTTCCTCGCGCCGATGGATTTCAGTATGGCGATGTCCTTCTTCTTCTCCATGACGGTCATGATAAGGGAGCTGATGATGTTGAAGCTCGCCACGAGGATGATAAGGGCGAGGATGATGAACATCGCCAGTTTCTCAAGCTTGAGGGCCGAAAAAAGGTTGCGGTTCATTTCCATCCATGTCCTCGCGAAATAGTCCCGTCCCAGTTCCTTGAGGATCGTCCACTTGAGATCGCCCGCCCGGTATTCGTCGGTGAGCTTGATCTCGATGCCGGTGGCCCCCACCCCCATGGCGGATTCCACGTCTGCAAGGGGCATGACGACAAGGGTGTTGTCGATCTCGTACATTCCCGTTTCAAATATGGCGCCCACGCGGGCCCTCACCGTCTCCGGCATGGAACCCATGGGTGAAAAACCGCCGAATGGGACCATGATGGTGAAGCTGTCGCCCACGAAGAGCCCGAGGTGCTTCGCCAATTCCTTCCCGATGAGAACGCTGCCTTTTCTCTGCAACACGTCAATGGAGCCTTCCTTCACCAGCTTCGACATGAACTTCGCGTCCTTCGGGTCTATCCCCTTCACGGCGACACCGGAGAATTGTTTTCCGTTCTGCACCATTGCCTGAAATGCCGTGAAAGGAAAGGCCTCGAGGACACCGTCCACCTTTTTGACCTTTCCCACAACCTCGGCTGGATTGCGTATCTCGCCGTTGACGTCGAGAATGAGGATATGGGGATTGATGCCGAGGATGCGCGCCCTGATCTCATCCTGAAAACCGGTCATAACGGCGATGACCACGATGATGGCCATGACCCCGATGGCGATGCCTGCCACGGATATCCACGTCGTAAAGGAGATGAACGCTTCCTTGCGCTTGGACCGCAGGTACCGCAGTCCTATTGTGGTCTCGTAGTCCATAAAAGTGCTAATGTCTTACCACAAGCCGGCGGAAAAGGAAAGGAGACGTGAAGGCCTGTTGCGGGACCAGGAAACGTGGTTCAGGTTTGGCATATTCCCCGCGCCCCGGCACCCCTGAGTTCGTTGGTGGACATTCGTCGTGCCCGGGGGTCTTCCGTGTTCTCTTCGAAGAAAGCGGCTGCCCTCTCGTGGGCCTGCGTCATGCTGCGGCTGCCCTGAATGCGCGAACTGAGCTGGTGACCGAATTTGTAGTTCCCGGCGAAGTGGTGGGTGAATTCCTTAAGTCTGCCGAGTTGACGCTCTGCCGGGAAAAGTTCCTTTATGAGATCCATGAATCTGCCATAGATAAGGGGCAGAGAGACTGAGGGCCTGGCAATGCCGCAGCCATACACGTCCCGGGCAATTTCAGCGAAAAGCCAGGGCCTGACGACCGCCCCGCGACCGAGCATGAGTCCGTCCGCGCCGGACGCGCGCAAACAATCCCTTGCATCTTCCACCGTGAATATGCCGCCATTGGCTATAACGGGGATACCAAGCCATTCCTTTACCCTGGCTACCCATTCCCATTTCGGCCTTCTTGCAAAGGGCTCCTTCTTCAGCCGGGCATGGATGGAAAGCATATCGATGCCCTCGCCTTCGAGCATGGCACAAAAATCCTTCAACCGCGGTTCGTCAAGTTCAACGCCGAGACGGATCTTCGCTGTGAGGGGAAGCTCCGTCCCTTTTCTCGCGGCACCGACCAGGCGGCGGGCATTTTCCGGATTCTCCATCAGGGCGAATCCTGCCCCCGACCTCCCCACGGACCAATCGGGGCAGCCCATGTTGAGGTCAATCACATCGGCCTGAAGATCATGGAGCTTGTCCATGGCCGGGGCGAGGTCCATGTCCCCGGAAACGAGGAGCTGATAGGAAAGTGGCCTTTCCTCAGCTGTCCTTACCAGGTAAGGAGACATACCGGGGTTCTCGGTGGGCAGCCTCTTTGCAAGAAGCATTTCCGTCGACAGGAGGCCGACCCCGCCGAATCCCGACACGATCTGCCTCAAGGCGCTGTGGGTGAGCCCCGCCATCGGCGCCTGGAGGAGCGGCGGGTGTATCTCGAGACCCCGAACGCGGATGGAGTGCGTTGATCTGCTCACAGGGAGAAGATGTCCTCGTAGGTGTCCCTGCGTCTCATCACTGTCAGCTTGCCGTCAGCCTCCACCAGGACACGGGCCGGACGGGGAAAGGAGTTCGCGTTGGAGGCGAAGAACTGGGGGCCGTAGGAGCCGGTATCGTGAATGAGGATCACGTCACCCCTCACGGGTCGTCTCTGGAGGGACACCTTGTACTTCGCCAGCATGTCCCCGGAAAAACACAGGTTGCCTGCCGCAAAGGCCTCAAAGGGCTCGGCGTCCCTGCGGTCATGGTCGTTTATGATCTCCCAGCGGTTGACGGGCATGTACACGAGGGCCTCTCCGAAATTGGTCACTCCCATCTCGAGGCTCATGAGGTTATGCCACGTGCCGATCTTTCTCACCTGGGACACCCGGGCAAGGGTGACGGCCGAGTCCCCCACGATACTCCGGCCCGGTTCGACAACAAGCGCGGGCTCCCCCAGGGCCTTGAGGGCGAGGACGGTATTGACATCCTTTCCCCGGACCTTCACCGTGCCTTTGAGTATGGCCTCCACCATTTTTTCCTTGGGATACGGGGAATAGAATGTGTCGTCGTTCCAGTGCGACGTATCGATCCTGCCGTCCGATCCCCGCTCGAAACCTCCCGTGCGGTTGTTCCAGATAAAGATGCGGCTCAAGTCCCCCTTCTGCGACGCTGTATATCCATCCCTCACCCTCTCCAGAAACCCGTTCCATTCCTCTTTTGTCACGTAGGAGATGGGAAAACCGCCCCCGATGTTGATGATCCCGCACTTCCTGCCCGTCTCTCCCAGGAGATGCCCCAGCTCGATCATCGTTCCCAGCACGGCGAGGTAGGGGGCAAGGTCGGTGATCTGGGAGCCGATATGGGTGTGAAAACCAAGAAAGCGGATATGGGGGTGGCTGTCCAGCGTCTTCAGGAATTGAGGTATGTCATCGAGGCTGGCCCCGAACTTTGTCCATTTACCCGCGGTGAAGACCGCCTCCGCGGTGACATGGCCCAGTTCGAACCCGCTGAGCCTCATGATGACCCGGGGACTCTTTCCCATCTGTTTTGCGATCCCCGAGATGATCTCAAATTCCTCGATGCTGTCGGCCACGATGAGCATATTCGTCTCGACCGCCCGGGCAATGAGAAAATCCTCCTTGCAATTCCCGTTGAGATCGAGCTCTTCAGGAGGGGCCCCTGACGTGAGAGCGCAGCGGGTTTCATAATAGGAGGCCACGTCGATCCCGGCTCCTTCCTTGAGGACGATCCGGAACACCTCCGGATGGGCGCATGCCTTTGCGGCAAACCGTACTTGGCCTTTTGGATAGAGATCTTGAAAGACCTTCCTGAAAGCCCGTACATTCCGGGCTATGACGTCGGCGGAATAGATATGCAAAGGAAGCTGAAACCGGTCGATCCACCACGCGAGGGAGCGGTCCGCTAGATAGGCCTCTTTTCCCGACGGTTTCACAAAACCTCCATACCCCGCGTCAGGCGCCGGTACCGGCGCCCCCGCCGCCATCCTCGCACCCGACCCCAGCAGTGCAGCGGCTCCCACACCAAGAACGCCATACTTGATGAACCCTCTCCTGCCAATGTCCATGCTTGCCTCCCCGCTCCGGAACGGTCAGTATAAACATCAGAAACATTGTATCTTTGACAGACTGTCGATAAAAGTCCGTACGCCCTTTTTACGGTCGCAGGAGCGGAAAAAGGATGACTTCCCGTATCGATGCGCTGTCGGTGAGCAGCATGGTCAGCCGGTCTATGCCGATGCCCTGACCGGCGGTCGGGGGAAGGCCGTATTCCAATGCCGTGATGTAGTCATCGTCGAGAGCGGCGCCCTCTTCCTTCTCCTTTATCTGGAGCTCGAAGCGCTGACGCTGGTCTTCCGGGTCGTTCAGTTCGTTGAAACCGTTCGCGATCTCCATGCCCGACATATAGAGCTCAAAGCGCTCGGTGATATCGGGATTTTCGGTGCTGCGTTTAGCGAGGGGGGAAACCTCTATGGGGTAATGGGTGATAAAGGTCGGCTGGATGAGCTTCTTTTCGCAAAGTTCCTCGAAGATCTTCGTGATGAGCTTACCACGGGAATCCTTGTCGGCCCCCTCGATCTCAAGGTCCTTCGCGTATGCGGATAGGCGGGCAGGGTCATCGAGGGCGCTCAGGTCGAAATTGCCGAACTCGGCCATGGCGTCAGCCATCGTGATCTTTCTCCACGGCGGGGTAAAGTCGATCTGCTGCTCGTTATATGTAATGGTGTATGTGCCGAAGAGTTCCTTGACCAGAGAAGAGACCATATCTTCGGTGAGGGCCATGAGGTCTTCGTAGGTGGCGTATGCCTGGTAGTATTCGAGCATGGTGAATTCCGGGTTGTGGCGGACCGAGATGCCTTCGTTGCGGAAGTTGCGGTTTATCTCGAAGACGCGCTCGAAACCGCCGACAACAAGGCGCTTGAGGTAGAGTTCCGGGGCTATCCTGAGGAAAAGGTCCATGCCCATGGCGTTGTGGTGGGTGACGAAGGGTTTGGCCGTAGCGCCTCCGGGTATGACCTGCATCATGGGCGTCTCCACCTCGATGAAATCGCGCTCGACGAAATAGCGCCTGATATAGTCGATGATCTTCGCCCGCGTCGTGAAGACATCGCGCACCTTTTCGTTGACTATGAGGTCGAGGTAGCGCTTGCGGTAGCGTTCCTCCACGTCCTTGAGCCCGTGCCATTTCTCGGGAAGGGGGCGCAGCGACTTGGTGAGGAGCTTCATCGTGTCGGCAAGCACCGTCAGTTCGCCCGTTCTTGTCTTGAAGACCTTGCCTTCAAGGCCCACGATATCGCAAATATCGAACTTTTTGAATATGTCGTAGGCGGGGGTCTTCAACATGTCCTTGCGGACATACGCCTGCATCTTACCCTTCCTGTCCTGCACGTGGATAAAGGAGCTCTTTCCGAAATCGCGGAAGGCCATGATACGCCCGGCGATGGCAACGCGTTCTTCGCTCTTTTCCAGGTCTTCCGTGCCCAGGGAGCCAAACCTCTCTTCAACCTCTTTTGTGGTGATATAGGGGCCCCGGTCCTGGGGATAGGTTTCAATGCCCTGTTCTCTCAGACTTTTTTCTTTTTCCTTGCGTACGGCATAGAGTTCATTTATCGGTTCCATCTTGCCCTCAATTTTTAATTGGCGATATACTTCTATACTTCCACAACAACATCATAATCAAGTGTTTTCATTACCTTCCCCTCGCATATTTCTCCGGGGACGCACTGCCCGCTCAAGAAGGCGACTCCATCGATATCGGGCGCCTGCGTGAGCATTCTGCCGACTTTCGGGCTTGCCTCGACGTCCTCGACGACAACCCTGACGGTCTTCCCGAGAAGGCCCGCGAGGCGGGCGCGCGATATCTCCTTCTGCGCCTCCATGAGACGGTTGTAGCGCTGGCGCTTTATCCCTTTCCTGATCTGTCCCTTAAGCTTGTGCGCCACGGTGCCTTCCTCCCTCGAATACATGAAGGCGCCGAGCATATCGAACTGGTATAGGTGAACGAAAGAGACAAGGGAATCAAATTCTTCGTCGCTTTCCGTCGGGAAGCCGACGATGATCGATGTCCGGAGCACCGCCCCCGGCATGCGCCGTCTCATCATTCCGAGGACATCTTCGAGATAAGCCTTCGTATGTCCCCTGCCCATGAGGGAAAGAATGCGGTCTTCGGAATGCTGGATCGGGATATCGAGGTAGGGTATCATCCTCGGGTCGCTCCCCATGAGCTCGATGAGGCCTTCCGTGACCCCCTTCGGGTGCATGTAGAGAAGCCGCAGGTGATAATCGCCCTTTTCCCGGAGAAGCGAACCAACAAGCTCCATCAACCCCTGTTTCCGGCCGGCGTCTTTTCCATAGGAGGTAATGTCCTGGCCGATAATGTTTATCTCCCGGTAGCCCTCATCGAGAAGCCAGCGGAACTCCCCGATGACATCCTTTCCGGCCCTGCTTGCAAGCCCGCCGCGAATAGCCGGTATGGTGCAGTAATGGCAACGGTTGTCGCAGCCCTCCTGTATCTTGAGATAGGCCGTCGGCCGCCTGGTCAGCACCTGCCGGGGAAAGGTCTCTGAGAAATTGCCCTCCCGGTGATAGAAGCCCCTCTTCTCGACAATGTGTTCTATGTCGCTGTAACAAGCCCTGCCCACGAAGACGTCCACCTCGGGAAGGAGGTTCATAAGCTCTTCGCGGTAGCGCTCGACAAGACAGCCCGTGACCACTATCTTCTTCCCTTCCTGCTTTGCCGCCTCCAGGATGGTCTCGATGGACTCGCGGGCCGCTTCGGCGATAAAGGCACAGGTATTGATGATGATCGTCTCGCCCTCGTCACCGATCGTGTGCCCCGCTGAGCAGAGCTTGCCCGTTATATATTCCGATTCCACGAGGTTCTTGGGGCATCCGAGGCTGACAATTCTAAATCTCATAGACGGCACACCTCTCCCTGCATCTCCCGCTTCTCTTCCCTGTGCACCCCGCCCCGATGCCAACGCCATGGCAGAGGAAAAAGTCGTACTTCAGGGGGTCCGACGGGCAGTAACGTTTGAGGGCTTCCGTAACCTCCCGCGCGGCCCGGTACGAAGGCGTCCTCTGCGTGGTCCAGCCAAGGCATCTTCCTATCTTATATATATGTGTATCCAGGGGCACCGTCAGGTCAGCCGTATTGATGAAGTCCCAGATACCGATATCTATCTCGTCCTTTCTCACCATCCACCTCAGGTACATGTTCCAGCGCTTCTGCGCCCCCGCCGACGACGGCCTGGGGAAAAAGAAGGTGAGCCTGTCGTCGCGGGGCAGGTATTCCCCGCGAATGCGCCAGATGGCCCGGCAGGTATCACCGTCATAAAAGGAGCGGAACATGGCGCCAAGCGACCCGTGGTCGCCAACGATCCGGTGCAGTGCATCGAAGAGATAGATGAGGTCGTTCTCCTTCTGGAACCGGTAGTAAAACCCTTTCAAGCCTTCCCATGAACCGCTTTCGACAAAGCGTTGGGGCCCATTCCCCATCAGACCGAAAAGTCTCTCCAGAAAGCCCATGAAGACCTCGATCCTCCCATAGGCAAACTGGGATGCGATGAACCCGGCGACCTCCCGGTCGGCATCTGAGAACCAGCGGCGCACAAAGGAAACCGGGTCATTGCCCACACGGCTCAAAAGAGCGTTCTTCTCTTTTTCATAGATATTGTCGAGATGGACTACCTGGGATCACCTTCTTGCAAGAAACCCGCTGACAGGGTCAACGTTGTGAATATTATACCCCAAGGGGGCGGTTCTTTTCAAATAAAGCTGACCTTGCAAGACGCAACTGTATATGGTAAGCATACCCATATTATTTAGCCATTAAATCAGCAATGCATGCTTCTTTGATCCATGTTAGATTATTTCTTTAGCTTCGCAGGACAGCAAACTTCAGGCAGCAGGGACAGGCGGTGAAATTGGCAAAGAAGAAGTGTCCTCATTGCGGAAAAGAAGTGAACATCATCCTTTTTGGGAGCAGGTTCATTGCGGTTTGCTGTAATCAGATCATATATGTCGGTCATGAACCCCCGCGGAATGACGAGGCGGATGTCGCAGAAGACGCCGGCATCCGGCCGGTCGTTTAAGGTACCCCTGCCATAGATCAACACCGCAACGAAGTGCCATATCACCGCACCAGTCCAGCGGGCCCTGCCGCTTAAGGTCTGGACAAAGACCCGCGTTGTGTACTTTAATATCGGTTTCATGGATCAGCCATGATGACCCGGAAGGAAAGCTTGGTACACAACATGATCCCCATTATGCAAGATCTCGAGGCACAGCTCAATTCATCCCAGTATGAGGCGGTCACCACCACCGAGGGACCTGTCCTTGTCATTGCCGGAGCAGGAAGCGGCAAGACACGGGTCATAGAATATCGTTCCCTTTACCTTGTTCAGAAAGACATAGACCCGGAATCCATCCTCCTTCTTACCTTCACCCGTCGAAGCGCACAGGAGATGATCGAACGTGCCTCGCGAAACGACCCGCGCTGTTCCAGGATAGAGGGCGGAACCTTTCACTCCTTTGCAAGCAAGGTCCTGAGGGTGCACAGCAAAGATCTCGGCCTCTCAAACTCCTTCACCATCTATGACGAAGGCGACGCCGAGGAGGCGATCCGCCGCTGCTGCAACAAAATGGGATATGACAGCGACAAGGAGTTCCCGAGAAAGAACGAGCTCAAGAATGTCTTCAGTCTCTGCGTCAACAAGGGAATGGATGTTGATGATGCGATCCTGAAGGCATACGCGGACTACGAGGACCGCATAGGCGAGATCAGAACCGTGCAGAAGGAATACGCCGAATACAAGCTCAGGAACAACTGCGTCGATTACGACGACCTCCTCGTTTACCTGAGGGTCGTGCTCGGGATCGATGCAATAAGAAAAAAGCTGTCGTCGCAATACAGGTACATCATGGTCGATGAGTTCCAGGACACGAACGGCGTACAGGCCGACATTGTCCGGCTTCTTTCCGCTGAGCATGGGAACGTGATGGTGGTGGGCGACGACGCGCAGAGCATTTACGGTTTCCGCGGCGCCGATCATATGAACATCCTGCGGTTTCCCGGCGAGTTCCCGGGATGCAGGGTCATCATGCTGCAGGAAAATTACCGGAGCACCCAGTCCATCCTCGACGTTGGCAACGCCATCCTTAAGAACATGTCCCACAAGTTCGAAAAGCGCCTTGTCTCCGCCACCGGGACCGTGGGCAGACCACCTGTCGTCTCACGCTTCGCCGATGTCTACGAAGAGGCCTCCCGGTTGGCCGGCAAGATTTACACCCTGAAGTCGAAAGGCGTCCTCCTGAGAGAGATGGCCGTCCTCTTCAGGACCGCCTTCGCCTCCATGCCCCTTCAGGCGGAGCTGGTGAAACGGGGTATACGTTTCAAGCTCTTCGGCGGCCGCAAATTCTATGAAATGGCAAATGTCCGCGACGTGATATCCTACCTGAGGGTTGTGGCAAACCCCGCCGACGAACTGGCCTGGCAGCGGGTACTCCTTCTTCTTCCCGGTGTCGGGGCCAGGGGTGTTGAAAGGCTTCTCCAGATGATCAGCCATTACAAAAACCTGGCGGATATCATTGAAAAGGTCTTCAGCCCATTATGTTCGGGACAGAAGAACTCTGAGGCGCTGAGTTCTTTCACCAAACTTCTCCGAACCGTCTGTGCTCCGTCCATGGCCCCATCCCGCCAGGTCGACCTGGTGCTGGAGCATTACGGCCCCATAATGGAAACCAGGTACAAGAAAGACCCTCGAAAGGCGAAGGAACTGTCCATGCTTGGCCAGATGGCACGCAGATATACAAGCTTGAAGGATTTTCTTGCCGATGTCTCAGTAGACCCTGATAAGGACGCAAAGGACGATGCCGCCGAATTCCTTACCCTGTCCACGGTCCATTCCGCGAAAGGCCTGGAGTGGGAAAGGGTCTTTCTCATCGGCCTCGTCGACGGCATATTCCCCTCGAGAAGGTCCTTCGATGAGGGCGACGGCAACGACACAGAAGAAGAAAAAAGGCTCTTCTACGTCGCAGTCACAAGGGCAAAGGAGATACTATCCCTGAGCTTTTACATCAAGAAAGGCGCCAATGACCGGTCGAAAGCGCGATTGTGCCGGTTCCTCGATGCCCCCAATGTCAAGAAAACGCTTGGCCCCGCCTGATTCCGCCAGCGATCCCGCGCGTCCCGGATCCTTCGCGAAATACACCTTATGCCGAAAGGGTTCGAGATAGCCAAAGCCCTTGCTCCAGAACGAGGTTGGCCCCCGGGACGCGATTGTAAGGGTCCCTGTTTTTTTTGAGACCGATGTTGACTCATCGTTATATCTCATGGTATATAACTGCTAGTCGTTATATTGTAGCTGTCATAACGACTGGGAACGGATCCGGCGAGATCCGCGGATCATCATCACATCAAGGAGGTAATAATGAAGAAGTTCCTGTTGGCCCTGTGTGCTGTTTCGCTTGTTCTTCCGACATTGGTCAACGCGGGCAGCGTGTCGAGCAGGTACGATGTCACTTTCGGCGGCTTCGTCAAGTACGATCTCGGGTATTCGGCCCAGAACAGCCACGCCGACCCAAGCTCCGCGGCCAGAAGCAGCACATCCGACCGGGCGGTTTTGGCCGATGACTACGGCAATACCTTCGCGACCGCAGGCGAGACCCGTTTCAATTTCCTCGTCAAGGGACCTGACCTCTGGGGCGCCAAAACAAGCGCCTTCATCGAGGGCGATTTCCGCGGCGTGACCACGGGGAACCAGTACGGCGGTTTCCAGCTCAGGCATGCCTTCATGAAAATGAAATGGCAGTCCGCGGAATTGTTGATCGGTCAGGCCTGGCAGCAGTGGGGCATGCCCTACTACGGCACGTGGATGGGCGTCGGTGATTTCGTTCAGTACCTCAGGGGCATAAGGGTACCCCAGGTAGCTCTGCGCTATTTCTTCACCAGGGAGTTCAACGCCATGGTCGGCGTCACCTCGGCCACGCAGTGGTCGGGCAAGGACGGTATCCGCCAGTCCAATGACGGCTATGCCCGGAGCTCCTGGCCGGGGCTCCAGGGCGAGGTGGCGTTCCACTCCGACCGCTGCGGCAAGATAGGCTCCAACAACCTGAAGTTCGGCCTCGGTGCATACTTCGGAAGGGACACGGAGGCCTACGCCGAATCCCCAACGGCAACAACATACAAGGATAATACGATCAACGCCTGGATCACCGCATTCCGGTACTCCATACCCATCGTTCCCGAGAAAAAGGGGAACAAGGCCATGTCTGTTCTTCTCAACGGCAATTTCTTTCTCGGCCAAAACGTCGCAGGCAGCAAATGGCTGAACACCCCCAGCTATGGAGCCTACCAGAGACCTGATAACGATACGGCCGCACCGACTCTCTTCGGCCTCTACACCCAGGCGTCCTGGTGGATCACCAACAACCTCTGGCTCAACGGCATGTACGGCTACCTGAAGTACAACGCCAGCGAATGGGCGCGTACCAACAGCGCGGCGGCACGCGACAGGCTAAACATGTCGCAGACCTACGCCGTGAACCTCCAGTGGCAGGCCAACCAGGCAGTCAAGTTCGGCATCGAGTGGATGCACATGTTCAACAGCTTCAACGGCAGGGGTACCGGCGGCGCAAATTCGACGGGCACAGGCCTTGCCAGCGGCAACGGCACCATAGACCAGTACAGGTTCGCGGCCTGGTATTACTTCTGATATTTTCATGCAGCCTCCTGCGCATGCTGTCCGGAAGACCCCGCCCACTGTGCCCTGTGGGGGGGGTCCTCTATGAGGATTTGAAGACCAGCGGCCGATCTTGAACAGTTCAAATGGAGACGTGCTTATTGCACTTCCGAAAGTTTCTTTAAGTCCTGTGAATGTCCCTGAAGCGCCAGTGATAAGGCAAGAACAAGGGCGCGAATATCTTTTTTGCTGACGTCGGCTTCCGGTGGCTGAATACCATAGCGGGAAGCCATCGCCCCGAGAAACCTGTTCGCCTCATCGCTGACAATGGGATCAACTCTAAAACGGAGAAGCTGGATCTTGTTCAATAATGCGCTTTCGTGGTCGTTCCTGGCTGTCATCAGGGTGCGCTCGATCAAATTGTCAACATCGAACTGCACAACGCTGCGGAGCATAACCCGGTCTCCACCGTCATAACGCGCCAGCAACCGGTCAAATTGCTGCAGGGTCCACCCGTCGATGCTTCCCATATAACCGGCAGCCATGCCCGCGACCATCATGACGAAATGCCGCTGGTCCCAATCAACGCATTGCTTGATGAGATCACGGACCATCTCCTCTTCTTCTTCTGTAATGACGACATTTTCGGCAAATCCGTCCCGCTCATCGGAAACGATCTCGGCCAGAAGCAAGAGGAGCGTGGCCCCTCCCCTGATCGTCTCCGCCCGAAGCATGACCTTTTGGGCCTGCTTAAGCAGTCTTGGGAAATGGGAACGAATTCTTTCCGTCACTTCGTCGTGCGTGCTTCCCCAATGGTAAGCCCGATGCAGACAAAAACCAATGAGCCCGCTGGCCCGTGTTCCCATGACACGGACCATCTGATCCACATCGCCGATTGCCTGAACCCTTAATTCCGAGGTCACGTTGTGCGGCAGGCCCGACAGGATATCTTCGATGATCGAACGCCGCGCCTCAGGTGTGAAACCGGCCCAATTCAATAGATATCCTGTAACGGCTTCAGCCTCCAGGCATTCCACGGGATCCGAGACGATTTCGTAGATCTTCACACGGTCAAACACAAAAATGTCGTTCATCACTTTTGCTATATAGGCGCTGACAATTTCATAACGCGCATCCTTCTCGAGGCCCAATGTCCAAACATAGACAAGCAGGCTCTTGTTCACTTTTGTCAGGACCTTCAAAAGCATTTTGTAATCGTTTTTGAACACCTTGGGCGCATTGATCAGGTCATACAGGAGTGTCCTCAACAAGAGCCATTCGCTCACATCCACAACGCGCCTGTTGTCCAGGCGGCCTGTACGCAAGAATTCCACCAGCCGCAGATGATCGAAGCTGTCCCTGCGCAGGACCTCGATCAATTTGCCATGGTTAATGTTATTCCTCATCAAGGTGATGTTCAAATTCCGGATCGCGTTCGATAATTGCTCAAAATAAAGGCCGGTTTTCCCTCCATGCCCGTCGTTCAGGGCGTCCAGCCTTTCCATGAATGTTTCCTTGAAGGAATAGTTCACGAGCATGACAAAATCGTCAACGCGCTCCTTCTCTTCTTTGCCTATCATGCACTCCGACAGACCGCGGCATTGTCCTTCCGCGGGTGATTCGGGAAGCCCGCAAAGCTCACGCACGCTTTGCTGCTCCACAGATTCGTCAAAGCTCAAATAGCGATTCCAGGTTTTCATCAAGGCAAGATGCATGCATTTCTCTTCATCACCTCTTCCCGATGATCGGAGCATGGCAAACATCACAGCATATCCCAGGCTTAAATAGACCACAGGTTTCCAATGGGTCTGATGGATCAAAGGATGGATATTAACGACAACGTCTTTTCCTTCACACGCCACCATGCCCGGTGCGGAACGGATGCCGAAGGTAATCCTGTATCGTTGCGTCCACAGATAATCCCCGTAACGGAAGGCATAATTCTTCACGATCTTGTGAACAAAGCCTGCAACCTCCTCGAGGAACCCGGGGCTCACGAGCGGAGCGGCGGCCGCGGCGGAAACATCAATCTCCAAACGATGCCCGTCGTTGGCCGCAAAAATTCTGTTGAGCCAGATTCTTGTCGGGCGGATATGGTAAATATTGGGTTTATTGAAAATGTCCAACGAGGCCAGCAAGAGTTCGGGTTGGGCCCTGTATGCATCGATGGCGCGGCTCATTGACTCGTTCCTCGGTACCCCTGGATGCTCCATGGCCAGGGCCACATACCTGAAGACCGCAACGGTAAAGATATCCAGTATCTCGGGGTGAACGATAGGAAGCGATTTGATCTGGTCAAAATAGGGGATAAATAAATTCCAATGCGCCTCAACAACAACTTTCATTCCTTTTCGGGTGATCTTTAAAAGCGCTGATCGGCGCCCGGTGATATTGATGGTGACAGTTGAATCTGTACAATGAGGCAAGATCGGCGCAAGCAACGTTTTTAGCCGCAGATCGTCAAGCGCCTTCACCCTGTCGGTCATGGTCGCCAAGACAAATACATCCTCATCTTTGTTCTTGAGAAATGATAGATCGGGCAAATCGACGCTGTCAGCGGCAGCAGGGTAAACGATAACCCTGACCGATTTCACGGGTGCCGCAGGAGGGTCTTGTTTGGGGACAACTGTTTTTTGCATACTATCCCTGGAACAGTGCGGTAGTCCGGGTCCTTTGGACCGGGAACGGGGGGTTATAAGCGGGAAATGGTTCACTATCGGGTTTCACACCGCAACCCAGGTGATGAACCGAAATGTCCGGATCATCCATATCTATCACGCGCCCCATATAAGCCAATTATAACACGGGCACGATCCTGTCAGGATAGTATTTATATTCAGGCAATTGACCCTGGCGTCCTCTGCAAGGGAATTGTGCCGGGACTCTTTCATTGTATTTCTCCATACCCTTTGCGGGTTACGGCGAAACAGGCGCGGGACAGTTGTTTTGTTTTTTTGTAAAACTTCTGGTGAAATTATCCGCCATTGGGTTACATTGACTTAATGGCACGATTTGAGGAATTCCGGGGGAGGGCGCTCCTCTTTCTCATTTTTCTCCTTTTTATCTGGTTCGTCAGCTTTTCGGTTCGCATTGTGTTCTCGCCGATCCTTCCCATCATCGAGGACGAGTTCATGGTTAACCATGCGAAGGCGAGTGCTATCTTCACATTCCTGTCGGCGGGATACGGGATCTCGGTCATCCTTTCCGGGTTATTTTCGGGCAGGGTGGGATACAAGAAGTCCATTATTCTCTCTGTCGCACTGCTGGGTCTGCTGACCTTTCTTATTCCTGTCGTTCACACTTTCTACCTCCTCTATCTCTTTGCCTTTGTGCTCGGTCTTGCCCATGGGTTGTATCTACCTTCGGCGATCCCGCTTATCACCGAATACTATGCCGAGAAGAACTGGGGCAAGGCGATCGCCATCCATGATACGGGGGCTTCGTCGGCCATCTTTGCCACCCCCCTTGTCGCCATCCTCCTCCTTCAGTTTTTTCCCTGGCGGGGGATATTCGTCGTTTATGGGTGCGTCTTCGTAGCATGTCTGGCGGTTTTCTGCCTTGTCAGCACCGAGGTTAAGATCCATAACCCTGCACGGGCAATATTCAGGGAGATCATAAGGATACGGTCCCTGTGGTTCATGACAGCGATCTGGATCTTCGGCGCCGGGGCGAATCTCGGCATTTATTCGATCACGCCCCTTTACCTGACAAAAGAACTGGGGTTGAGCATAGACTACGCGAATACCATCCTGAGCGTATCGCGACTGGTGTCGATCGGTGTTGCGGTGGCATGCGGTTTCATTGTGGACAGGTTCAGCCTGAGAAAGATCATGTTCTTCATGATGGTGATCGCCGGCGTTTTCACCGTTCTTCTCGGCCTGTCTCCTGTAAGGTACACGGGGGTCCTGCTTTTCTTTCAGGCCTTCTTCGTGACAGGTTTCTTTCCGGTGGGCCTCGTGGCCATCGCGAGAACCTTCGGCAGGGAAATGAGAGGCCCGGCCACGGGGATCATCCTTTCCTCCGCCTTCTTCATCGGGGGCGGCGTCATGCCCTGGCTCCTTGGCATTTCAGGAGACCTTTACAGCTTCAGGCTGGGCATTACGGCCCTCGGCGCATTCACCATGCTCGCAAGCACCTTCGTGTTTCGCCTGAAGGAGCTTAAGTGACCGGGTCATCATTTCTCGCGTTTTCTTTTTGTTGTGATCGTTTCACCGCCCACGCCCCAATTGTCCGTCTCCACTTCGTCGATGACCACATAGGTTGTCTGGGGTTTCTTTCCCAGCACATCAGACAATAATCGTGTCACGCCCTGGATCAATTTTTCCTTTTGTTCGCTCGTAACGCCTTCCTTCGTCACCTTGATGTTCACATATGGCATCGTTCCCCTCCTTTTTGCATCAATCCAGCCACGGGTGCCCGTCTTTCGTTTTTCGCCGGGATCTTCGCATCGCGTTTCCCAGGGATACCGCGGCCAGGCTGGCTCCGGCATACACCAGGAACTTGAGGCCCTGGTCCCAGTCATCGGGGACAAGAAAACAGGCGATGCCGAAACCCGCGACACACCATACCGCCGACCATATGATGTCTGAGAACAGTTTCGTTTCCAGTGCTCTTACCCTGAGTTCGGACACAGGCCGGTACACTCTTATATACAGGATATCCCGCGCCGCCCTCAGGTATTCCTTCGGCACTGTTATCCTGATCCGTGCATGCACGATGGCACGATCGGAATTCACTATCTCCTCCTGCTCGGCTCCTTTGGCTTTCACGACAAATGGAATCCCGGCATCGATGAGCACTGATCGGACCACCGTCAGTTCTTCGTCCCCGGTTACTTCAACCAGCACGGCATGGTCCGCAAGGTCCAACGAATCTTCCTTGTCCTCATATTCATGGAAATAGGCTTCACCTTCGTCATCGTCGGAAGGGAAGCGGTCGACAAGCTCCACCTCGCATATCCTGCAGACCATCACTCCTTCTTCGTATCTCGTGCGACAGCGGGGGCAGAAAATAGGTCAACTCCTCTTGAAAACGTTCTCAATGCCTGACCGGCCGTTGACGCGTCTGTTCTTTGGCGCCTTTGCCTTTGGACGGCCCTAAGATGTTCCAGGCACCTGCAGCTATTTTTTCAGGTACTTCATCTGCACGTTCGCCCCGATGAGAAATTCGCTCTCGCGGCGTTCGGGCAGACTCTTCTTGAGCTCCGCGGTGATCTTTTCGACGTCCATCTATGCTATCTCATCGAGTTGCCTGACCCATTCCTCGATATTTCCCTCGGCGAGAAAAGGGTGGTAGTTCGTGAAGAGAACGTCGCCGGAGAAGAGAATTTTTTTGTCCCGCAGATAGACGAGGGTGTCTCCGCCGGTCTTTTCCATTTCCTTCTTGTCGTTCTCCTGGGCGATGACCACGGCCCCGAGTTTGACGAATTCCGAATTGCCGAAAACATGGTCCAGATGATAGTGGGTATTTCGGTTCGTTATATTCCCCCCTGCGGCACTCATACCTCGACTGGCATGGCTATAGTAACATGACATTTCCTGAATTGGAACAGACAGTTGGCCAGATCATCGGCCCCTTTCCGCAGCCGTGCCCCCCGGTTGACAGCGCCTCTCAGGGCTAGCGGTCAAAACTGCGCTGCGCTTCGCTTCACTCCCGGGGAACGAGAATGACAGAAGACATTTATTTCCCGGCACCAAGCGAAATGTTGACATTTCTCCCCATTAATGTAAATTCATTGTCATTCGCAGAGGTGTAAATGCAAGGTGCTCATGAAAGCCGTCCAGTCCGGGGTGAATTCCGGGCTTTTCTTCAAGAATGCAGGAACGGGAATGAACAGCGGGTTCAATTCTATCTCCAACCATGAAACAACGGCGTGACAGTCATCATGACCTTTGGGAAGGAATTCTATGACAGGCACAGGGAACGGTAACGACCGACGGAAGGCTCCAGCCGAAATGGGCGGCCGGGGAGATGAAGCGTGATAGTATTGAAGTTCGGGGGCAGTTCGCTGGGGACGACCGACAGGATACGACGGTGCGTCGCCATTGTAAAGGAGCAGATCGGCAGGCGGCCGGTCGTTGTGGTCTCCGCCCACGGCAAGACGACGGACAACCTGATCGGGTCGGCGAAAAACGCTCTTGACGGCAAAGTTGAGATCGAGGCCATCCGCGAGTACCATCAGGGCCTTGCCGAAGACCTGGAGATAGACTGGGCAGTGGCAAGCCCCCTGTTCCAGGCTCTCGAAGGATTGCTCCGGGGCATCAGTCTCATAAGGGAACTGACGCCGCGGACGCTAGATCATGTCATGTCTTTCGGAGAGCGCCTCTCGTCAAATATCGTCGCAGCCGCCCTGGTGCGCGAAGGAGTGCCGGCAATCCCGGTAAATTCCTATGATGCAGGCTTGCTGACAGACTCCCGCTACGGCAACGCGACACCCTTGAAAGGCATAGAGGCGGCCATCGCCAACCGCATGGGCGCCATCGCAGAGGTTCCCGTCGTGACCGGTTTCATCGGCAGGGATGAGAAGGGGAGCGTTACCACCCTGGGAAGAAGCGGGAGCGATTTTACGGCGTCCATCATCGGGGCGGCTGTCGATGCGGAAGAGATCCAGATATGGAAAGACGTCGACGGCGTTATGACCGCCGACCCCTTTGTGTACGGCGGCGCCCTTAATATCCCCGAGATGTCCTTCAGCGAGGCAAGCGAACTGGCCTATTACGGAGCGGAGATCCTCCACCCCTCCACACTCGTTCCCGCCATGGCGAAAAAGATCCCCGTCCGGGTGGCGAACACACGTAAACCCGATGAAGCGGGCACAATGATCCTTGCGGATTCAGGGCCGGTAGACCGCATGGCCAAATCCATCGTTTACAAAGAGAACCTGTGCCTGATCAATATCGTTTCACCGAAATTCGATTCCACGACGAGACTGCTCTCGTCGGCGCTGGAGGTCCTCGCCCGACAGGACATCGGGATCCACATTGCGGCAACATCGGAATCCAGCGTGTCCTTCGTCACGGACCGGTCCTATCCGGAAGAGATGCTGGTGAGGACGTATGGGGACCTTCAGGAGATCGGCACGGTCTCCATCGACAGGGGCAAGGCCCTCATCTGTGTCGTCGGGGAAGAACTGAAAGGCAACCCGAAGGTGCTGGGCGACATCTTCACGTCCGTGGGCAAGGCCGAGATCAAGGCCAGGATGGTCTCTCAGAGCGCATCGGAGATAAACATCGCCTTTCTCGTCGACGATTCCGAGATAGCCGTTACCGTGACCAACCTGCACAGGATCCTGATCGGCGTGTAGAATAGGGCGAGGTCCTTACCGCCCGCACACGCAGGAGGAAACATAAATCTCAGGAGGGATTTTATGAAGAAACGCTCAGCATCCATCATTTCCATTACGATCACCGTTGTTCTTTGCCTGCTCCTGACCGGGGCGGTTTTTGCCGGTACGCCGGACCTCACCCCCGGGAGGATAGATGAGGTCGTCACGAAGTTGATGAAAGAGAAGAATATTCCAGGTCTTTCGCTGGCGATATCCATGCCCGGAAGAACGATAGAAAGGAACTACGGCATCGCCAACAAGGAATACAATGTCCCCGTGGAAAAGGATACCGTCTTCGAGATAGGCTCCGTTTCCAAGACCTTCGCGGCCATTGGAATCCTCATGCTTCAACAGGAGAAGAGGCTCAGCGTCACGGACAGGCTTACGAAGTACTTCCCCCAATACCCTCAGTGGCACGACATCACCCTGAAGAACCTTCTCCAGCACACCTCGGGCATAAGGGAAATGACGGGAACGGAACCCTTCAGAAGCAACCAGCAGAAGGACTGGACGCCCCGGGAGGTAATCGCCCGCATGGCCGAGGAGCCTCTCGATTTTCAACCGGGACAGAACGCGGTCTACAGCAATATAGGGTGCATCATCCTGGGGGTGGTGATCGAAAAGGTGACAGGCGTTTCCTATGGTGACTTTCTAAACGACAGGATCCTGAGGCCCCTGGGAATGGGTCATACGATGCTCGGCAGCACGAGCGCCATCATCCCCAAACGGGCATCAGGCTATTATATGTACACCGGCAAGCTCATGAACGCCCCCTTTGCAAGCCTCGTTCTGCCCTACGCAAGCGGCGGCATGACCTCGACCACAGCGGACCTCATCAAGCTCACGAAGGTATTCACGGCAAAGGCGCTCCTGAGCAAGGGCTCGGTGAAGGAGATGTTCGCCCCGGTCCGCCTCAACAACGGGACAGAATTCGTACTGCCCGGATCGACCATCAATATGACCTATGGCTACGGCCTTGATTCGCTAAGAGGAAAGAAGGTCATCCCCGCCAAGACGGGTGGGATATCGGGGTTCAACGCCTTCTTCGCCTACTTTCCCGGAACGGAAACTATGGTGGCCCTGACGGCGAACCTGGATAACTCGCTGGAAAGCCTTGTCATCATCACTGACGCCCTCTTTGGGCTGAAGGGCAGGTAAACGATCTTCCCTCTATCGTGACTACCGTTCTCCATGGCGCATACCTTGCATCTTCCCTCCTGCATCGTGTTATACTGAGGCCCTTGAGGTTATATGGGACTCTTGCGCATACATGACGTTTCTTTGAGTTTCGGCGGGCCGCGGCTTCTCGATCGCGCCACTGCCCAGATCGAATCGGGGGAGAGGATCGGTCTTTTGGGGCGCAACGGCTCAGGCAAGTCGACGATCATGAAACTGCTCGCCCGTCAGATCCATCCCGATTCGGGGGAGATCGTTTACGGCGGCGATGTCCGCGTCGCACTGCTTCCCCAGGATATCCCCGACGACCTGCCGGGGACGGTCTACGACGTCACGGCCTCAGGCGGGCTGGAGCACGCGCAGCTCCTGAGCGAGTACCATGATCTCACGATGCGCGTCGCACGAGAAAGGGACGACGGGCTCCTGAAGATGCTTGAACAGGTGCAGCACAGGATAGAAGCATCCGGTGCCTGGCATTACCATCAGAGGGTTAAAACGGTGATGGAACGCACCGCTCTCGATGAGGACGCGCTATTCACGACCCTTTCGGCAGGTATGAAGCGGCGTGTTTTTCTGGCGAGGGCGCTCGTTGCTGACCCGGACCTCCTTCTTCTTGACGAACCAACAAACCACCTCGATGTGGCCACCATCCTCTGGCTCGAGGAATTCCTCTTGAGGTACGGAAAAACCCTCATGTTCGTGACCCACGACCGGGCCTTTCTCCAGCGCCTGGCGACGCGGATAATGGAGATAGACCGCGGCAGCCTGACATCGTACACCTGCGATTACCGCACCTATCTCGAGCGCAGGCAGGCCCTTCTGGACGCAAAGGAGAAACAGTGGTCCGAATTTGACAAGAAGCTTGCCAGGGAAGAGGTGTGGATCAGGCAGGGGGTCAAGGCCCGGCGAACCCGCGATGAAGGCAGGGTGCGCGCGCTCATGAAGATGCGGGAGGAACGGGCTGCGAGACAGGAGCAAACGGGGTTATCCCGCTTTTCCATCGAGGAGGCGGAACGCGGCGGCCGGATGGTTGTCGATGCCGGAGGGGTTTCCTTCGCATGGGGCGGCACGCGGATAATCGACGGCTTCTCCACCACCATTATCCGGGGTGACAGGGTGGGTGTCATGGGGCCCAATGGCTGCGGCAAGACCACTCTTCTCAAGGTACTTCTTGGAGAGTTGGAACCTCAGGAGGGAAAGGTCCGGCTCGGCACCAACATGTCCGTTGCCTACTTCGACCAACTCCGTTCCCAGCTTGACGAGGACCGGACCCTCAGGGAGAACATCGGGGGCGGCAACGACATGATCGTTACAGGCGGAACATCCCGCCATGTGGTGGGATATCTCCAGGATTTTCTTTTTCCTCCGGAGCGGACCATGTCGCCTGTCAGCACCCTCTCCGGCGGCGAACGCAATCGCCTGCTCCTCGCGAAACTCTTCATTGTCCCCTCCAACGTCCTCGTCCTCGATGAGCCCACGAACGACCTCGACACGGAAACCCTTGAATTGCTCGAAGAGAAGCTCCTCGACTACAAGGGCACGATCCTCATGGTCAGCCACGACAGGGAGTTCCTCAACAATGTCGTCACCTCAACTATCGTCTTCGAAGAAGGGAGCCTGCGGGAATACGTCGGCGGTTACGATGACTGGCTCAGGCAGAAAAACGCCTCCGCCCCGGCATCGATCCCTGAGGCCCCGAAGGAGCGCAAACCGAAGAAGGAAAAGCCGGCACAGGAGAAAAAGAAGCTGACGTTCAAAGAGGCCCGGGAACTCGAATCCCTGCCGGTGATGCTCGAGGCCCTGGAGGAAGAGAAGCGGCAACTGACGGAAACCCTGAATTCGCCCGAATTCTACGCGAGCCGCGACCTTGCCAGGATAAACGCCATCAACGACCGGTGGGAAGCCCTGAATAAAGAACTGGATGCCGCCTATCAGCGCTGGGGCGAACTGGAGGAACTGAAGGCCGCCCTCGGCGCTCCGCCCCAGGGGAAATCCCCGTGAACGACAATCCCGGTCCATTCGTCTACATCCTGGAGTGCTCCGACAAAACCCTGTACACCGGCTGGACTGTCAACATGCAAAAACGGCTTAAAGAACATAACGAAGGCAGGGCGGGTGCCAGGTACACGCGCGGCCGCCGGCCGCTCAAGCTCGTTTACAAGGAGCTCTGCTCCACCAGGTCGGATGCTCTGAAACGGGAAAGGGAAATAAAAAAGCTCTCCCGCACCCGGAAACTGCTGCTCATAAAAAAGGCGTCTGAAGCCGGCCTGATTTGACAGGGACCGCTCGATATCTTATAGTGTAGCCTGGGCTACGAAGTAACGATACCTGGCCGCGTGAAGATTTTCTGTCCGAAACGTTCCAATAACAGACAATTTCATCGAGCCGGATGACTTCCTGAAGGGTCATGACCGCTTCGGCTTTCTTTCCCCGGGAACGGTCTCTTGCGGCAATTATATCCTGTCCGCCGCGGGGTCTTGACCCTTAGACCGCCGTTTCTTTTTCATTCGAGCGGTTCAGGATGGTGTGTTACGGTGGCCACTAATCTTATTTAAAAGAAGGTGCTTTTGAGTTTCAGTTCATTCAAGTTTCATCCGCAAATAGCCGCCGGTGTCACGGCGCTCGGTTATCAGGTCCCCACCCCCATCCAGAGGCAGGCCATTCCACCGGTCCTTGCCGGCAAAGACGTCATGGGCCTTGCCCAGACGGGGACCGGCAAGACAGCGGCCTTTGTGCTGCCTATCCTGGAACACCTGCTCCCCGGCCCACGGGGCCGGGTACGCTCCCTCATCATCGCTCCCACACGGGAACTGGCCGAACAGATACATGTGTCTATCGGGGAGTTGGGGCACGGCACCCACCTGAAGAGCTGCACCGTCTACGGCGGGGTGGGCGTGAACCCTCAGATCAAGAGACTCCGTTCGGGCGTCGATATTGTTGTGGCCTGTCCCGGGCGACTCCTCGATCACCTTCAACAAAAGACCATCAACCTTGAGGGCCTGGAGATCCTGGTCATCGATGAGGCCGACAGAATGTTCGACATGGGCTTCCTTCCCGACATCAGGCGGATCATCAAGCAGCTGCCCGCAAAACGGCAGACCCTCATGTTCTCCGCAACCATGGCCCCCGACATCCGAAAACTTACCGACGAGGTGCTTTCCAATCCTGTGACCGTGAAGATCGGCCATACGAATCCTGCCGACACCGTATCCCACGCGCTCTTTCCCGTGGAACAGCACCTGAAGACCAAACTGCTTCTGGAGCTTCTCCGCCAGACCGATACGGAATCGATCCTTATCTTTACGCGCACCAAGCACCGTGCGAAACGCATTGGCCAGGAACTGCAAAAGGCGGGATACAAGGCTGTCTCGCTGCAGGGAAACCTGTCGCAAAACAAGCGTCAGGAAGCCCTCGACGGTTTCCGCGATGGATCGTACCAGATCCTCGCGGCAACGGACATTGCGGCCCGCGGAATCGATGTGTCTAATATATCCCATGTGATCAACTACGACATGCCGGATACGACGGATGCATACACCCATCGTATCGGCCGCACCGGCCGCGCGGCGAAAACCGGAGACGCATTCACCTTTGTCTGCGGGGAGGACGAACCCCAGGTCAGGAGCATCGAACGCGTGCTCGGCGCCAGGATCGAGCGGCGCATCGTGAAAAATTTCGACTATACGACGCCAGCGCCGGAACGCAACACCGAATTCGCACGGCCGCCGCGGCCGCCGAGACGCGACAAGGCGCAGAAGGCGATGCCGGAACGGGGCGGAGCGGGAAAGGATGACAGCAAAAGGCACGGCACGGGTTCCCCCAGGTCGGGGCGCGCCGAATTCTCTCCAACGGGACCCAAACCGGCGGCTCCATCCGCACAGGGGCGCAACCGAAAGACCACCGGCAGATCGTCTACACGTCAAGGGAGATGATCACCCCTCCCCCTTTTTTGTCACGATTCGGGATATCGGGCAATGTGGGGCTGTATCGCTTTTCCGAGCCAGTCTACAACAGATCCGAGGTGGCGCATATTGGCGAGCCCTTCCTCATCGGCGGAAACCTCCCCTTTGTCACGACCAAAACCCATGTTCCAGTAGGTAGACCCGGGAATGATCATGCGGGACATCTGGTACATGTGGTTTATCGTATCGAAGGCGTGTATGGCGCCGCCCCGGCGCAGAGCAACCACCGCGGCGCCGATCTTTCCCGCGAAGGCGTTCTTGTTGGCGCGTGCCACATACCCGGAGCGCTCGAGCAAGGCCTTCAGGTCCGAGGAAACCCCTCCAAAATAGGTCGGCGAGCCAAGGACTATGGCGTCGGCCTTCAACATCCTGGCGAAGATTCCATTGAAAACATCCTTCTTCATCGCGCATTCCCGGTCCTTATTGACAAGGCACATGTTGCAGGCGCTGCAACCTCGAATGTCCGTGCCTCCTACCTGCGCGAGGTCCGTTTCCCACCCGGCCTTATCGAGCACGCCCAGCACTTCCTTCAAAAGGATTTCCGTATTGCCCCCTTTGCGGGGGCTTCCATTCACTGCGATTGCAAACATACCTGACCTCCAGTGTCGATATGAGAAAAGAGCGGGACCCGCGGGGACGCCGAATCCTTATGACCTCATCCGCAAACGGGCATCCTCCGGCTTTGAAGGATCATAGTGGACCACGATAGGGTTTCCCACGGGATATTCAGCCAGTATCTTCTTCACCCTGTATTCGTCACCATATGCCCGGTCCACACCCTGGGCACCGGTGTATCTGCGGCCCTCAACGGTGTATTCGAAGAGGATCATGGGGTAGTAGAAGTCGAAGTCCTCAGGGTGGGTGCGGGCAGCCACCTCGGTCTTGTTCCCTATCACCCGTCCCTCTATCGCGCGCCAGCCCGGCGGGATGGACCTTATCCGCCGGCTGCCCGCCTGGTTCTTGCGCAAGAGCCGAATCGCCACGATCAATACAACCACGGGCACACCGATGAACAAAAGCCCCACCACCAAAACCCCGGCCATAAACCCTCCTGCGATGTGGTCACCAACCGATGCCTGTGCATTGTGGGGAAACCCGGGTGACGCTTGCGATAACACTTCGTCCATCCCTGTAACAGGGACAGAACAATTCATGACTTGCGCTTCAATCTCTTTATAAGCGAGTATGCGCCATAGCCGACCATGGCCCCGACAGTGGCCGCCACGGGAACAACCACGATGGCTGCCGTGGATATGGCCCTGACCATCCTCACCGCGGTGGCCAGTTTTTTCGCTCTCCCTCTCTGCGATCCCATGAGTTTTCCCGCCCTTCTCCTGCCCGAATCAGAGTCTATCGCTCTACCCTTCCACCATTTTCCCGCAATCTCCCCACCCATTTACAGGAAAGACCGATCACCCGTCTTCACTGCCTCTTTATCATCTTCTTTCCCGTATCCCAGGCCTCGGCAATGTGCTCGCCCAGAGTGAGATAGCTTCTTTCAGGCATGGAAAGGACGAGGGGGTCTATTTTCTTCATGTCAGGCTCGCCATTCGTCAAATACCGTTCCTCGCTGTACACGCTTATTATCTCGCCGACAAAGAATTCGTTCGTTGGAAGGTCCACGACCTGAATGAGCCTGCATTCAATGTTATAGGGACACTCCCCTATCATGGGAGCAATGCCGGACTTCCCGTAGAACGTTTCAAACTGCTTCGCTTTATCATGCTTCTTTCCCGAAACAATCCCACAGTAGTCCGTCACGTCCACCATGGAAACAGAAGGTATGTTGATGCTGAAGGCCCCGTTCTCCTTGATCCCTGCATTGCTGTAATGCATTTTACCCAATGAAATGCCTATGCAGGGCGGCTTCAAATTGACCATGGTCAACCATGCGACGGCGAGGTAATTCGGTTTCTTGTTAACCAGCGCGCCTACGATGGAACAGGGCATGGGGTAGAGAATCGTCTCGCTGCCTATCTCCGTCTTCTTCATGGGGCTCCCTCGTTCATGTTGTGGCCATTCCCCGCAACCCCATCGCGCCGCGCGCCTGAAGGGTTCTGATCTCTCACTTCATGAATGATTCACGGAACGGCCCGCACCTGTCTTAATTCTGTTATTGTCTCAAACCAATGTCAACAAAAACAAGGCGAAGGCGAGGAAGGCGGTTCACCCCTTACCCCCCGGAACGGCGGGTAAGGGGTCCACGGCCCTCTTTACGGCAGGTATACGCCTGTGCCGATGAAGTAGTCTGTGCCGGGGATGGGTTCAACATAGCCCAGCTTGGGGGCCTGTCCTTTTGAGCCCGGCTTTGCCCAGTAGAAATCGACAAAGCCGCCGCCCTTTTTCGCGGCTTCGAGCAATGCGCGGATGACGTATTTGCCCTTTGCGTCCTTATAGTCGTACAGGTTCTTGCCCTGCAGGTCTTTCTGTATGGCGTGGGCGATGTTGACGCATTTTGAATCGTAGACGTAGAAGTATCCTGAATTGTCGGCGTAGAAGCGCACCGGGGCAATGAAAGACCGGATGAGGCTGATGCGGTCCTTTTCATTTTTGACGTTTGCCAGGGCCCCGCCCAGGGCGGCGGCAAAACCGTGCGTCATGACCTTGGCGACATCCTTGTACTGTTCGACAGGCGCGGCTTTCGGCGCTGCCTGGGGGACCGCCTGTACGGGAACCGTGAAGCACACAAGCAACATGAAGCCCAGAACAATTGCGAACAACGAAGAGATGCGCGTACGTGATGCGATCATAATGATAAAACCTCCTGTAAATAGAATGGTTACGGCACTGTATGTGTATGTTATCGTACCGCACGCCTTGAAGTTTAACAGAAAACGAAACGGCGCTTCAAGGTTTTAAGGTCCCAGGGCTATTATCGCAGCACGCGGCCGGTGTTCAGATTTACAACCTGCGGTCCCTCGTGCCTTTGACCCCTGAAACTGTTTTTCACCTTCCCGGGTCTGCCATTCTTCCCATGAAGAGGATAGTCCCCGTTTCGTTGTCGCGGATGATGAAGAAAAACGGGTGGTCTGCCCGAAAAACAAGGTCGCGGACAGGGGCTGCCTTCGTCACCATCTCCACGGCGGTAGCGGCGGCGGCTTCTGTTCCTTCCTCATTGACCTCGACAAATGCCTTGTGCTTGATCTGACCTATCCAGAGATACCCCTTCTTCCATCCCATTCCCGTGAAATCCGCCGCCGGAGAGAAGGCATCTTTCATGCCCATCTTCTGAAATGGCCCGGCGAGATCGTACTGTGTCTCGAGCTTGAATTTGGGAATATAGACAGAGACCTTTTGCACCCGCTGTTTGTCGAGCTTTGCAAGCCATCCCTTGAGGTCCTCCGCATAGAGCGCGTTTTCCAGTTCCGGCAGACCGTCTGCGGTTTTGGGAAGGAGAACGACCATGGAGAGGGTGTTTCCTTTGTAGGCAAGGGACAGCGCCTGAAACCCCTTTTCATCGAGAAGTTTGAAATCGCCCTTGCGGTGCATGAAGGGTGTCTTTACCTCGCCGCCCTTCACCAGCTTGAAGGGGCCATCGAAGGTGCGCTTCCTGTCGAACTGGGCCTCCCAGACACCCTTGAAGTAGATGGCGTTGAGGATAACACAGACGGAATTCGCGGAGAGCTCCTCCAGTATCTTGTCGATCTTTCCCTCAGTCTTGCTCTTTACCCATCCGTTTATCTCCTCCAGGCCTCCCCCGAATATCTCCGCATCGTAATAGGTCGTCACAATCTTCCGGTAGGCGTTGTTCACGTTGCCTCCCGTAAGGACAAGCGCATTGGCGATGTTGAGCTTCTGGCCGGACATTTGAGCGTTTGCGTCAAGGGCCTTGTTCAGACTCCGAAAGCCCGAGTTCATACCGGACTGCTCCAACCGGAAATGAAGGGTTCGCTTCATCTCGTCGGCCGTGTTCCCGCGGGCGCCGGCATAGGTCATACCCATAGCTGACGAAATGCTGTAGGGCGAAAAGAATAGATTCCCCTCCTTCGCGCCGAATTCGCGATAGAGCTGCACCGCAAGGGCGGCATTCCCGTCCGAAAGGGCGCTGAAGGGACGCGCGGCGTACGCTTCACCACCGGGTATTGACATCGTGACAAGCAGCAAGGCGGCAAAAATTGCCAGGAGTGACCGCTTCATTTCTTTCTCCTTTCACATATGGTGTTAGTGTTTTTCATTGTCCTTCTTGGACAGACCGTCACCAGGAAAAGTTCCCCGAGCGGTCCGAGGGGCAGCCGTCGCTCTGCCAGCTCCCGGGCGCGCCGGGGGCGAAGGCCTTCCGCGGCAGTTCCGCATAGCTGTCGCTGCGCTCTATGACGGCGAGCACGATCTGGGCCTTCGAGCGCTTCTCGGCCTGTGCCGTAAGCTCGTCCAATCTGGCCCCCTGATCATCGGTCAGGATCTTTTTCATCTCCTTATCACACCTCACAGACGTCTCTATCGGGGTGTCCGCACCGGTTCACCGGAAGACCGCCCACCCCGTACCATCATCCTTTTAGAGGGTACACCCCGCGGGTGACTCCTGCAAGCGATAAGTGAGGCGGGTAATGGGTCATGGGAAAATGCAGATGGCGCGGCAAGGGTAAAGGCAACGCCCGCTATGAGCCCTGCCTGGGAAGACCTATCCTCCAGTATCACCTGAACCCCGACTCATCAAAGTTGATATCGGCTTTTCCGAACATATGGTTAACAGGGCCTAGAAGGATATCCTCACGACACCGTTTATACTCTGGACCATGTACTTGTTCTCGCCGATCTGGACATCGTATCCCATGTGAAAGGAAGCCCCGTTACGCATAAACATCGAGACCCCGGCGCCGCAAAGCAGGAAATTCCTGTCAGGGGAGACCGTATCGATGCTGAAGGGTGAGCTTCCCTGGGCAAGACGTGATGTTATCTCCCGGGAGCCCCTCATGAACTCGTGCCCATAGGCAGCGCTGATGCCGGGCATTATGACGCTTTTCGCCGTCTCCCACGTGTAATACAGCCTCCCGCCGAAATTCCCCTGGAGCGATTCCGTCTTCTGCCTGTCCACGTCGAGGTTGAGCGCGCCTGCGCCCGATTCGGTGTAGCTGTCTATGCCGAGGTTGATATACTGGAGCGAAAGGTTCGGTACGACCGTCCATCTGCCGCTGGACAGCTCATAGCCGGTGCCCCCCATAGAGGGTGAACTGCGAACCCCCGGGGCTGGAGCTTGCGGTGCGGTCGAGTCCTGGGAAGACTATGCGCCGCGTGTTCTTGTAGCCGGCCCACCCATAGCTCGCCTGGCCGTCCACGAAGAATCTGCCCGAGTACCATGTTCCGTAGGCACCGAAGGTGTACCCGTCCATCTTCATCTTGCTGCCGTTGTTGTCGACATCCGCCCGGGAACCGGTATACCCGAAAAGAAGGCCGGCGACCAGGTTAGAGGTGAGCCGGTAGTCCATGCCCATCGTGACCCCTGCGCTGGTGAAGCTATACCCCATCTGGTCGGGCGTGTCCCTCTGGTCTCCCGAAACGGCGTTTCCCTTCGCGAAAATGCCCCATCTGTCTTCATCGCGCCCGGGGAGCATGCCGGTAAGGTCGGGACTCGCGCTGGCTATGAGGACGGGCCTGTCCCTGCCTTCCCGAATGAAACCGCTGTTCCTGATAAATGTGCTGCCGGGATTCGTGCCTCGAACGCCATGCCTTACGTCGGACAGCCTCTGGGTCACGTTGCCGGCCTGAAAAACCGCCGAGCTGATGCCCATGGTCGTGTCCACCTGATTCGATCTCGGGGCGATCTGGTCGTAGGCATCCGCCACCTGGTTGTATGAAGGGATGGTATCGATGATGCTGAGGACCGAATCTAGATCGCCTGTCGCCGACGCAGCCACGGAGTTGAGCATAGAAGCGACGGACCTCTGGCTGGTGTTCAGGTATGTCGACAGGGCCTGGTTCAGGTAGTCGCGCTCGACTATGAGGTACACCTGGTTGGCGACCTCATAGTGGGGTTTGAAGACCACCGTGGGTGTAATGTTGGTGAAAAGGCTCGCGAACCGCCCCGACACACCGGCGGTGGCGGTGAGGAAAGCGCCGAAGACGGTCCCGACGGCCGGGGTGCCGCCGCCGAGCCAGGACGTCTGGAGGACACCGCCGAGCGACGCCCTCCCCGTTATTGCGAGGAGGTCGTTGCTTGTCGTCGATTCAACCTCGATGAGGAGCTTGCCCTGCCCGCTTTGCGTGTAATTGCCCACAAGGTTGAGGGTTCCGATGGAATTGCCGGGGCTCATGGTCCCGCCCGTATTGTGCAGTCCCCTCGAGGCGTTGACGGTGCCCGTGCCCCCCACCTTTCCCGAATAGAGCCCGAAGAGGTTACCGTAAGCACCCGCCTTTTCCGTCAGCTGCCCGTTGACTATGAGCGTCCCCCCGTCGACCATGACATTCCTGCTGACCTGAAAGGTCCTGCCCGCCGGGATCGTGTAGGTCGTCGCGTTATTGATAATTGTGAGCGATAAGGCGTTGATGTCGACACCCTGGGTCATGACGCCCGGCGTGAGCATGACCATCTCGCCCATGAGAAATTTCACGTTGTAGCTGTTCCATGTGCCCACGGTGCTGTTCGTGTCATCGATGTCGGCAACGTTGAGGGTCCAGTTCCCCGCCGCGTTCTCACCCCAGAAGGCATTGGTGAGAAAGGTCAGGCTTGTATTGCTGAGTTTCGTCGCGTCCTGACGGTCCGCGGAGAGGTGCGATGTGGAGTAGAGTATCTTGCTTGCCATCGTCGAGGGCGACGACAGGGTCGCCGTGAGCTCCCCCGCCCTGTCGTGCGTCAATGTGAGGCCCACCTCGATGCCCTCGAGGGGCTGGGCAGCCTCGCCGGCGGTAACGTTGATCGTCCGGTTCACGCCGGCGGGGTCGTTGTCGGGAATCGCAACGCCCACCGCCGCGTTCTTCGTCACCGACGTCTGTTCCGTCACGTAGCCTACATTCAGGACCTTCTCGATGAAGGCCCCGGCGGTTATGTTGCCGAAACCGTAGTCGGGATTGAACCTGTTGCCCGCGGCGTTGGTTCGCCAGCCGCCGAAGCTGCTGACCGAAGCATCGTTTTCGTCCACGACGGTGCTCGTCTTGACGAGGGCGTGCTTCGCCATGCGTATATCCATCTCCGGGTTGGCCTCTTTCCCCAGCGCCATGATGCCCGAGACCAGCGGGGTCGACGATGACGTCCCGCCGAAACCGCTGGCATAGCTCGTATCGGGGAAGAGTTCATCCCTGTCCCCCTTTGTGTTTGCCGCAGACCAGGCGTTGTAGCCGAGGTCCGCGCCCGTACGGTCCGTTGTCGTGATCCCGAAACCCGTGTAATCGCTGCGGTTCGAAGGGGCCGTCACAAAGACGCTCGCCCCATAGCTGCTGTAGTTGGCGTATCCTCCGTCGCTCCCCAGGGCCGCAACGGTGAGAACGCTGGAGCTGTTATGCGAGGGGTCCCCCCTGTTCGCGTCTTCGGTCTTGCCGCCGCGCTCGTTCCCGGCGGCAAAGACATGGATGACGCCGTTTGCCGCAGTGCGGGTCAGTGATAGGTCCATCGCCGCACTGCTGCCCGAGAAAGGGTCATCGCTGCCGTAGCTGTGGTTCTTCACCTGTATCTCCGCCGTCCCCGTGATGGCGCCCGTCGTCGGGTTCACGCCGCTTCTCCAGTAATAGGCATCGAGATAGTTCTGTTCCGACACCACCGGGTCGGCGGCGGTCACGTCCCCGATGTTGATCCTGAGGCCCGCTATCTGGGCGTATGGCGCCGCCCCCGTGCCGCCCATCCCATTGCCGCCGCGTGCCGCGGCAACACCGGCAACAGACGTGCCGTGATTGTCGCCCGACTTCTGCGGGCCCTGGGCGGCGGCCGCAAGGGATGCATTATCGGAGAAGTTCATGCTCAGGTCAGCCCGGTAGTTGGGAGCAATATCATAGTTGCTGCCGTCAACACCGTCGTCAACGATGCCGATGACGACGCCCGACCCCGTGTAGCCAAGGTTCCAGGCCCCCAGAAGTCCCGCGCTGACGCCGGAATTGACCATCCGTATCGTGCTGTTGAACTGGCGGGAGTAAAAGTTGATGAACGAAGGGCCCCCGTTGACGAGGTGCCATTGACCGGGGAAACCTGGCCTCAGGGCGGAGCTGTAAGAAAAATAGGGATCATCGGGAGAAAAAGGGTCGAAATCCTCCCTGCCCCAGACACAAAAAGGAGACAGCAAGACGATGGCGATGCAGAGGAGGTTCGTGTATATCCGGCGCATGGGACAATTCTCCTTCGTGGTCGGCTGGACAGAAGGAACCCGTTCGTCGTTCCTCCATGGTGCGAGACAGGGTTGCGCGAACAATGTAATAGGCCGCCGCAATTAGATTCAAGAGAGGAGGCGCCCTGTTTGATCCCCGACATCTTCCCCCTGCCCGGAACATTCCGGAATCGAGGCGGCGGTATTCCGCTAATCGATGCCGTGCCAATCCCTGGTGGCCGAATCGTAGACCATCCGGGCAAAGGGCGCTTCGTTCACGAATATGAGCCTGTAGCTCTGCCGCGAAGGTCCCGGGTTCCGGTGATAATGGAACCCTCCGGACATCGTATAGCGCGCACGAGGAACTTCGCTCAGGTAATCGGGCACGAGGTCCTTCAGTTCGCCGGGGTATTCGCCTTTTGTCTCCTTGTAGGCATCGCAGGCGGCGATGATGATCCTCGCGTTGGCGTGAGACATGCGATAATTGACGGCCTTCATGCCGGCGGACATGGCCAGGGCAAGGATGTAAATGCCCGTTAGCACCCATTGCATCTTCCTTGAATAGCTGCCCTTTCTGCGCGATAGAACCCATATGGCGGCTATGAATACACATATGAGCGCAAAACTGAAAGCATCCATCAGGAAGGCGCTGACGACAAAGACGGCAAGGGCGATGAACGCGTGGATATAAATGTTCGCCGGCTTTGCATCCGCAGGGGCATGTCTCGTCCCCCGCACCGCCATGAAGACAAGGGCAACGACGGGTATGGCGATGGGAAAGAACAGCCCGACGAGGACCCAGGAGATGACGCCCCGGTCCGTTCGTTTGGCGCGGATCCCCAGACCGGCCGCCCCGAGCGCTATCCCTGCGAGGATGAAATATCCCGACAGGCCCTCGAATTTTATGGGGAGTATGACCGCGGCCTGACCTGCGACAACCAGAATGATATCCAGGCACTTGTATACGGGTGCGGCCTTAAGGGAATTTCGATCTCCCATACGCATGCTCGCAGTTCCTTAAAAACCCCTCCTGTGGTGCCTGCTCAACCCTGCCTTTTGACCTTTTCCTTCCTGCCGATGAAGACGTAAGGCACCACCAGAGTATATAACAGGATGACGACAAGAAACCATCACGTTCTTTCCTTATACCGAAAACTGTCTCCATGGCCGGATTCAGGCTCCCCTTTCCTTTATCTTCCTGAGGGCACACTTTTCGCATCTGAAGGAGTTTTCCTCCGTCCGGCTCCCTGTCTCGCAACACCTTTCCCCCGGCATCCGGTAGCACTTTCCCACCTGTCCGCAATCGATACAGACGCCGCGGGGTTTTATTTCCCAGGGGATCGGCACCGCGCCCGAGGTAAAGATGAGCCTGTCGAGGAAGTACACCATCGCCCCCATCATGGCCTGGCTGATGACCATGGCAATATACACGTTGTTGATATCGAGAAGTTCCCTGACCTTGTTGAAGAAAAGGGCTCCCGGTATGGCAAGAACGGTCCAGCGAAGAACGTACAGAAAATACTTGGTCATGGCGCCTCCCTGCCGTGAACGGCTATATCTATTATCAAGCAGATATTGTTGATATGCAACAAGAGCGGCTGATAGGAAAAGAACCTTCATATTATTAGGATTTTTGTTCTTGCCCATGGCCTGGCGCCTCGAACCCGTTCCCGCCTCTATGGAAAAAAGCGGCGGAAGGTGGTAACCTACAGGAAATTACGGGCAATTGGGAAAACAGCTCAATGGACATCGACGGCAGCAACATATTGCTTCACATCTGCTGCGCCCCCTGCAGCATATACACCCTGAAGGAGCTTCGCCGCGAAGGCGCAATGGTCTCGGGATACTTCTACAACCCCAACATCCATCCCTGCACGGAGTTTTCGAAACGCCTTTCCACTCTGAAAGAGTACGCAAGGGTCGCGCTTATGCCTCTTGCGGTCGATGCTTCCTATGAGCTTGAAAACTTTCTTGCGGGAGCGCTTGCCCTTGGAAAGGACCGCTGTCTTTTCTGCTACCGCATGCGTCTCGAAAAGGCGTTCCAAAAAGCGGTCGATGGCGGCTTCGACGCACTCACGACGACCCTTCTCTACAGCAGGTACCAGCGCCACGATGACATAAAGAGGATAGGCGAAGAACTCTCCGCGGCCTTCGGCGTCCCCTTCCTATACCGCGATTTCCGGCCCGGCTGGCAGGAAGGCATCGAGGGATCGAAGAAGCTCGGCATGTACCGCCAGCAGTACTGCGGCTGCATCTTCAGCGAAAAGGAACGCTACGGGGCGAAATGATGCCGTCCATGGGAAAGATGCTCATCATCCTTGGTGTCGTCCTCATCGTCATCGGGCTTGCCTTCACCTGCGGGCCCAAGATACCCTGGCTTGGCAAGCTGCCCGGTGACATCTCGATCAAGAAGGATAACTTCAGCTTCTACTTTCCCATCACGACGAGCATAGTGATCAGCATCATCCTGACACTGCTCTTCTCCATATTTAGAAAATAGGAGAGACATGAACGAATGTGCAAAGAAGGCGGTGGTTCTCTTAAGCGGCGGCATCGACTCGACGACGACTCTGGCCATCGCCGGGAGCGGGGGTTACGAGGCCTATGCCCTGACCTTTCGCTATGGCCAGCGGCACACGCATGAGATAGAGGCGGCGGCAAGGGTCGCGAAGTCGCTTGGCGCCGCCCGGCAGGTCGTTCTCGACATCGACCTTCGCAGCTTCGGCGGCTCGGCCCTGACGGACGATATCGAGGTCCCCAAGGGACGGGACCTTTCGGCCATCTCCCGGGACATCCCCATCACCTATGTCCCCGCACGGAACACCATCTTCCTTTCCTTCGCCCTTGCCTTCGCCGAGACCCTCGGCGCCCAGGATATCTTCATCGGCGTCAATGCCCTTGATTACAGCGGCTATCCCGATTGCAGGCCTGAATACATATCGGCCTTCGAGCGCTTGGCGAACCTTGCCACAAAGGCGGGCGTAGAGGGGAAGCCCTTCAGGATCCACGCTCCGCTTATCGCCATGACAAAGGCACAGATCATCCGCACAGGGACGGCCCTCGGGGTCGATTACTCGCTCACGACGACGTGCTATGACCCCTCCCCCGTAGGGAAGGCGTGCGGGCGCTGCGATGCCTGCATGCTGCGTCTGCAGGGGTTCAGGGAGGCCGGCATGGACGACCCCGTCCCCTATACATATAGAGGTTAAGTTTCTCATGGCATACCTCATCAAGGAGATCTTCTATTCCCTCCAGGGCGAAGGCGTCAACACGGGCAGGCCGGCCGTATTCGTGAGGCTCTCGGGCTGCAACCTCTGGTCCGGCCGCAGCGACGACCGCTCAAGCATACCCTGCCCCTTCTGCGACACCGATTTTGTCGGCACCGATGGCCCCGGCGGCGGAAGATACGACACCCCGGCCGATGTCGCCCTCGCCATGGAGGCGCGTCGGCCCTCCCTTCCAACGCAGGGTGTTCGTCCCCTCGCGGTCATCACGGGAGGCGAGCCGGCTCTCCAGGCAGACACTCCCCTCATTGATGAACTCCACCGGCGCCGCTGGGAGATCGCCATCGAAACGAACGGAACCCTCCCCCTGCCCGGTGATATCGATTGGATAACGGTAAGTCCCAAGGCTGGCACCCGTCTCGTGGTCACAGCGGGTGACGAACTGAAGCTCCTCTATCCCCAGAACGGTCTCGATCCGGCCCACTTCGAAAGCCTCACCTTCCGCCACTTCATCCTCCAACCCATCGATAACTCCTCCCTCGAGGAAAACACCCGTCTCGCCATGGACTACTGTCTCGCCCACCCGGGATGGCGCCTCGGCATCCAGTTCCACAAGGTATTAAAGATCAGGTAATCAGGACGAAATAACCAGAAGAAGAACCAGCACTCGTATCATTGTTTGGTCATTGGTCATTATCTGTTTCATTGGTCATTGTCTCCTGCCTTCCGGAATGCTGGACATCATGAGGTCCAGTTATGATGACGGAAGGAACCAACCGTGTTCTGGAGCAAGGGCTTTGACCGTCTCGAACCCTTGTTGCGACTGACGAGGCATGGGAAAAATGGACTATCCTGGACGGCAGCGGCCTGTCACCCATAACCTGATTTTGTATTGACAATACAGGCCTTTATGGCTTATATCAAAAAGGCAAGGCGGTGTAGCTCAGGTGGTCAGAGCATGCGGCTCATATCCGCAGTGTCCGGGGTTCAAATCCCTGCACCGCCATTTTTCAGAGGTCCAAAGGGGGCAGATTTCACATGACATTCGAGGCTGCAGGATTGAAACATCTCGGCACGAAGGCAATGTTGGTCACGGCCGCCGCGATCATCGTGACCGCATTCTTCATCTCCGGCATCGTCTGCATTGCCGACGCGGCCCCGGAGAAGAAAGCGAAGCCGGCCGCCGCTGCCGCCGCCAAGAAAGACAGCGGCGCTATCAACGACGCCAACCTTAATGCCAGCCAGAAACGGGTGGAAGAGCTCCTCAAAAAGAACGAATATGTCACCTCGCTGAGAACGAGCCTGAAGATATACGACTACACGAAAGAAGTGCTTGCAACGGTAAAGGTCATCAAGGGTCACTATGAAAAGGCCGTAAACGATCCCGCGGTTGCGACGAAAGACAAGGAGCGGCTCTATCTAAAGCTCAAAGGCCTCGATCAGCTCATCCCCCGGTACACGACCGCATACGAGACCTCCCTCTACAGCCTTGGCTACATCTACGCCAGGCGCAATGAACCGGAACGTGCACGGAAGTACCTGACGGAATATCTGCAGACAACCCCCTTCTCCACCAGCCGCGACTCGAAATGGATGAAAGCGAAAACACTCCTTCTTGAGCTTTATAGCCTTGAAGGCGAATTTTAAGTGCAAGAGAAAAGATCTCTCGTCCGATCAGTTATTGAAGATCTCGGTATTTCGCAGCACATCAATAATGTCGTCATAGAAGGGACAGATTCGCCCTGGCTTGAGAAGGCCCTCATCAAAAGGAAAAGGGGTATCCTTGATGTCAAGACCTACATCTGGATGGATGAGTCCTTCGTCTATGGGCGCATTTACAGGCTTTTCCTCTATATAGCCGACGTCCTCGACGGGGCTTTCCTCTACGATCCCCGTATCACGCCCGACGAAGAGAAGGAACCTTTCGTCCGCGACCGCTACAACCAGATATGGAGTCTTTACGTGGACAGCAGGATGGAACGCCTCGGCATAGAGAGCTTCTTCGACCGGCTGCTGAGGAGAAATCTTTTTATCGACCTCGAAAGCTGCCTGGGATGGACGCAGGCAGGGAAGATCTTCGATTCCCTCTGGTCCAGAAAGGTCTTCACATATCCCGAGATCATCGATCTCAGCTACCACCTGGAGGAGAGGTTCCCCGGGGAAGTCCGGTCCGGCGGGGACCTATGTATCGAGAAGGACCTCGCAGGCTGCCTGCACCGCCCCTCCGTCGCCGGGCACATGGAGCGCCTCGATTCACCGGAGATCGCAACGATACTCAACGACCTCCTCAGCTTTGCGGCATATTCATGCAAAGACGGCCTGATAGTCCCCTGCCACTATGGCATCGTCTTCCTCTTCCAGAACAAGGTCTTCCTGGAGATCATCCCCTCGGGTGGAAATGCGTTGGTTCTTTCCATCCTCGATTCGCCGTCGGGCATGTACGATACCCGGGAGATCAGGCCGGGCACGGACATGGAAGAGATCCAGAAGAACATCCGGGACCGATACACGTTAATGGCTGCGAGCACAAGGGCCGAGTTCGGCTGACAACCCGTTGTGCGATCACTTCGCCTCTCTGCGGAGCCGCTGGAGGGCAAAGCCGAAGGTGTACTCGTAGAGATGGAGCCCTTTGCTCACGGCGGTGATGGTGCCGTCTTCGATACCTATCTCCTGGCACATGTATTCCTTCAAAAGCTGGATGGCGGCGAGGTTCGAGGGAAACCCGGCCCACAGGTCCCAGCTCCGGAAATAAAGGACAAAATGGAGCTTGCCGTCGGTGACCCGCGTATCGATGAGCCTCAGGCACGGAGGGTCTTCAAGGGTGATGTCGGAAGGCATGCCGATCTCCATGATCGCCTGGTTGGTCCCATAATCCCCCTTTTTGTAGATCTCGATAACCTCCATGACGGGATTGACCCCGCACGCACATTCCCGCCCGTCGACAAACACCTTGGGGTTGGTGAGCCTCTCCCCGTACGTGTAGAGCTCATTGGGGGCCTTTTTGTCGGTCATGAGATATTGCAGATACTCCTCGACATAGTCCATGGAGGTAGGGGCGGGGATTCCGAGCTCGGCAGGGATGTCGGGGATGAGAGGGACCGTCCCGGGATACTTGATGTGAACCATGACAAGGTCGAACTCCCTGCGTTTGTTCCCCTCAAAGGATCCGCGGTCGATGACGTACTCGTGCACCCCGTCGTCCTCGAATATCCGGTATATGCACTGGAACCAGGCATCGGGCAAGTCCCGCGCCTCGATGAAGACTGGCCTCATTTTCCCTCCCTCTTTGATTGGCTCGGCTGCTGTGCAAGATATTACCAAAAAAATTGAAAAACGGCATTAAAAAGTATTAGATTTAACTGCGCACAAGGAGGTTTCAATGTTCGTAAAACAGATGGAAGTCGGCAGTTTTGCCATATTTGCATACATCGTAGCCTGCAAGGAGACCAACGAGGCCCTTGTCATAGACCCCGCCTCTGAATGTGACCGCATATTTGACGAGGCGAAAACGAGGGGATATACCATTAAATATATCGTCAATACTCACTGTCATGTGGACCACATCATGGGTAACAAGCGCATGAAGGAACTCACCGGGGCACAGATCATCATACACCAGACGGAGGCCCCCGCCCTCATCCATCAGTCCCCCCATTCCTTTCAGATGTTCGGCGGTGAACCCTCACCTCCCGCTGACAGGACCGTCCGCGACGGCGACACCATCACTGTCGGGAATACGTCACTTTCCGTCATCCATACGCCCGGCCACTCACCAGGGAGCATCTCGCTCTACCACCCGGGGATGGTCTTTACGGGAGACACCCTTTTCGTGGGCAGCGTGGGCAGGACCGACCTTGACGGCGGCTCATGGGAGACGCTGCTGGCATCCGTGAAGAACAAGCTTTTCGCGCTCCCCGACGATACGGTCGTCGCGCCGGGACATAACTACGGCGATTCGACGCGCAGCACCATCGGGCGGGAAAAGGTCCACAATCCCTTCGTCGGGATGAGAGGTGGTTATTAGACGGGCATTTCTGTCCATTATCGTTCTTTTTCTCCTCTGTTCCTGCTCAAGCATGCCCTTTACCAGGACAACGGCTCCGAAGGTGGCCCTTGTTCTGGGGGGTGGGTCGGCCAAAGGCTTCGCTCACGTGGGGGTGCTTCGTGCCCTTGAGAAGGAAAAGATTCCCATCCACATGATCGTGGGGACAAGCGTCGGCAGCCTCATCGGCGGCCTCTATGCGTCGAACCCCGACAGTTTCCAGCTGGAGTGGGCGGCATTCAAGATAAACAGGGGCGATATCCTGGACTACTCCATAGTCTCATCGAAGATGGGCCCGGTCCAGGGCGCCAGGCTCGAAGCCTTCGTGGAGCAGAATGCAAAGGTGAAGCGCGTGGAAGACACAAAGATACCTTTTTATCCCGTGGCCACCGACCTCAACACGGGCGAGACGGTCACCCTCGAAAAGGGGTCCATCGCCAGGGCCATCCGCGCATCCTCCGCCATCCCGGGCATCTTTGTCCCCGTCAGCTTCGGGAACAGAACCCTCGTTGACGGAGGTGTCACAAGCAACATAGCCTGCGAAGTGGCCCGATCAAAAGGAGCCGACGTCATCATTGCCGTCAACCTCCAGAATGACGTGAGGGACGGGGACATAACATCCGTCATCGATGTCATCGCCCAATCCATATCGATCATGATGCATGTCAATTCAAAGGCAGAGCTTGCCCACGCAGACATAATCCTTGAGCCGGACACGAAAGGCATCTCCATGTTCGATTTTTCGCAGAAAAAAACCTTAATGGAGAGAGGCATAAGGGCTGCGGAAAAAGCCATGCCCCGGATCAGGGCGCTCGTGGGAATGAAGCAGGAATAGTTACAGGTTTCAGGCCTTCCTCTTTTTTCCTTACCTGAATCCGGGTTTATCGTCCGTGAATATCAGGAAAACTCCGATACATCCGTCGGCCATTGTGGGGTATACTGCCGATGGATGAAGTGCATTGTCCCATCCTTCGAGTAGATGTATGGCCCTCCAACGGACTCAACACTCTGAATCGTAAGGTCGAATAATACACAGCCGGTATCGGGACAGCATGATCCCGTGAAACCATAAAAGGAAGAGCAAAAAAATGAAAAAAGGCGCCCGTTGTTTAGTCTCCCTGGCACTCCTGATGGCATTGCCTCTTTGCGCATCGGCAAACGGAGGATCGGTCGAGGTCGTGAACCTGACCACATCAGTCTTCGGCATCATTGCGGTCGTTCTCTTTATTGTGGCCTACGGCTTTGTGATCTTCGAGGAAAAGCTGCATTTGCGAAAAAGCAAGCCCGTCGTGGTCGCAGGGGGCATTATATGGATCATGGTCGCCCTTGCATATCTGGCAATAGGCAGGCAAGACGTCCTTCATTCCGCCGTTGTCGTCAATCTGGCGGAATATGTGGAATTATTCCTTTTCCTCCTTGCCGCAATGACATACATAAACGCACTTGAGGAAAGAAAGGTCTTCGAGGCCTTGACCTCCTGGCTTTTAAGCAAAGGGTTCGGCCTCAGAAGGATATACTGGATGACAGGCACCCTGGCATTTTTTCTGTCTCCTCTATGTGATAACCTCACCACAGCGCTTCTCATGGGCGCCGTGACCATAGCTGTGGCACGAAACGACAAGAGGTTCATTGTCGTGTCCTGTATCAACATCGTTGTCGCCTCAAACGCCGGGGGCGCGTTCTCGCCTTTCGGGGATATCACTACGTTGATGGTCTGGCAGAAGGGCAAGATTCCCTTTGGAGAATTCTTCGCGCTCTTCATACCTTCCATGATAAACTGGCTTATCCCGGCGGTTATCATGAGTTTCTCCGTGCCTCATGGTGTCAAACGCGGGGCGGCGATCCCCCTCAAGATGAAGGCCGGTGCGCGGCGCATTATGATCCTCTTTGTCCTGACGATCGTCACGGCGGTTCTGTTCCACAATGTCCTCCACCTTCCGCCCGCTCTCGGAATGATGCTTGGACTGGGGTATCTGTCCTTTTTCGGCTATTACCTGAAGATAAAGGAAATGCGTAATCGTTGGGATGAAGACCCCCTTGACATGATGGGCCATGACAAGCGCAAGACTTTTGACCTCTTCAGGAATGTCGCTCGGGCTGAATGGGATACGCTGCTCTTTTTCTATGGCATCATCTTTTGTGTCGGCGGCCTTGGACAACTCGGGTACCTTGCGATGACGTCTGAATACCTGTACGGCTTTGGCCATACCCCGGCAAACGTGATGATAGGGATTCTCTCGGCCGTGGTCGACAATATCCCCGTGATGTATGCAGTATTAACGATGAACCCTGACATGTCTCACGGACAATGGCTCCTTGCAACGCTGGCGGCCGGGGTAGGAGGAAGCCTTCTCTCCATTGGCTCCGCCGCTGGTGTCGGCCTCATGGGAAGCTCCCGGGGGACATACACCTTCGCAGGTCATCTCAAATGGACTTGGGCCGTCGGGCTCGGATATGGCGCAAGCATCTGGACTCACCTCATCCTGAACGCAAAGCTCTTCACGTAGAAGCGGCTTCACGTTTCAGGTTAAGAAGCACGAAAAGAGCGGCCCCGCGTACCGTTGGGGCCCCGTTCTCCAGCACCATCTGAAATTTCTTGTCCTTGTTCTTAGCCTGAAACGTGAAGCCTGAAACGTGGAACTTCTTTTTGAATGGCGGAGAGGCAGGGATTTGAACCCTGGGTACGGGTTTATCCGTACACTCGCTTAGCAGGCGAGCACCTTCGGCCAACTCGGTCACCTCTCCACAAGAGCCTAAGATGGACAAAGTATACTTGTTTGCTGTATAAAATGCAATAACGCACTCACCGGCAAGGTAATGGAAACCATGGACATGCCCGGAACCCACGATATTCTGACGTCGCGCCACGAGCTTCTTCGGGCGACCCGTGATTTCTTCTATGAACGCGGGTATCTCGAGGTGGAGACGGCAAACCTGATGGCCACGGCGCCCCCCGACCCTCACATAGAACCCCTTGCCGTGCACGTGGGGACGAAGGGCCCGTTCTCCCTGCACACATCGCCGGAGATGGGGATGAAGAAACTCCTGCGGTTCGGACACAGACGGATCTTCCAGATATGCAAGGTCTGGCGAGTTGAAGACCATCAGGAACTGCACAACACCGAGTTCACCATGGTGGAATGGTACCGCGAGGGTTCATATCGGGACGTGATGAATGAAACGGAAGAACTCGTGGAGTCCATCGCCCGAAGGCTTCTCAGCCCCCTTCCGGATCTCTTTCTCGGGCCCTATCCCGTACATCAGCTCGACCAGGTCTTCCGGGAGACGATGGGATTCGATCCCTTCCTCCTTGACCGGGACGACTTCTTCGATGCCCTTGCGAAGAAGGGTTTTTTCGGCATCGACGATGGGGACGACTGGAACAGCCTCTTCTTCAAGACGCTCATCCAGGAGATCGACGACGTCCTCAGAAGCAAGAAGCCTTATATTGTCTCGGGATGGCCTTTTTCCATCTCCACCATGGCGAAGAGGCGCGACGACAATAGCGCCCTCGTGGAGCGCTTCGAACTGTACATAGACGGCCTCGAGATCGCCAACGGATACACGGAGCTTACCGACCCATCCCGGCAGCGCGAGCGCTTCATGGACGACAATGCGCGGCGGGCGCGGCTGGGAAAACAGACCTTCCCCATCGACGAAGCCTTTCTCCATGCCCTCGCAGCAATAAACACCCCCTGCGCCGGTGTCTCCGTCGGCCTCGACAGACTCCTCATGGCGCTTCTCGGAAAGAAGACCATCGGGGAAGTAATACCGGACAGGCTGATCGTCTGAAAGACGGTTTCAGGTTCCAGGTTGTTTCACGCCAAAAACGGGGGAAGAAACGTCAGGCGGGGCCGGTGAAATGACTGTCGCACCTTCCACCGGGCAGCTCTTTTCGTGCTTCTTAACCTGAAACCTGAGACTTGAAACCTGAAACGATCCTCGGTCTTCCCCGGCTTGACCAATCCCACTCGGTGTCCTATAGTGTAAGTAGCTCATGCAAAACAGCGACCTTGAGAAATATATCGGCTTCGCCAGGGAAAGGGGGATTGATGACGCCGTGATCGTGGAAACGTCATCAATCCATACGGCGCCGTGGGTCCGAATGAAGTGCCAGTTCGGATGCGGCGCATACGGCCTGAGGTGGTCATGCCCACCCCACACCCCCGACCATGAGAAGACCCGATCGATGCTTGATTCGTACACGCAGGCAATCCTTCTCCATTCTCATTGGGTAAGCGGATACAGCACGGTAACCGACCTTAACGACACCGTCGTAGATCTGGAAACCACTTTGTTTCTGGATGGATTCTACAAAGCCTTCGGCTTCGGCTGCGGATTCTGCACCCGGTGCAAGAAATGCGACACCACAAAGGGTTGCGTACACCCGGAACGCATGAGGCCCTCCATGGAATCCTGCGGTATAGACGTCTATCAGACCGCACGCGCAAACGGCCTTCCCATTGAGGTCGTCCGCAATCACGCTCAAGACCGGGATGTATACGGCATTGTTCTTATCGAATGAACAAACGGAAAGGGTGACGCTATGGACGACAAAGAAAGGCTGAGCGCGTTGGAAGTGGCGCTTGACAACGAGATGAAGGAACGTGAATTCTACCTCAAGAACGCCGACCGGACAAGCAACCCCCTGGGCAAGGCAATGTTCAAGACAATAGCCGAGGACGAGGCCGAACATTACCACCGGCTTAAGGGTCTCCACGAAAAGTGGGCGGCCGAGGGCAAATGGCCCGAGACGTTGCCCCTCAACGTGAATAATACGAACATCAGGGAGGTTCTTGCCAACGCCCTCAAGTCGATCGACCCGTCGGCCCCGACCGATGCGGCCGACCTGGAAGCCGTCAAGACAGCCGTCGCCTTCGAGAACAAGGGGGTCGTGTTCTACAAGGAACTTGCCGCGTCATCGAAGGACAAGCGTGAGAAAGACTTCTTCGAGCTCCTTGCGATGATCGAATACGAACACTTCCTGTCCCTGCGCGATGCCGAAGAGTATTTAGAAGATCCGGCGGCCTGGTACGTAAAGGTCGAACATCCCACGCTGGACGGCGGATAGCCGCCGGGAACAACCCTGCGGAAGGTCGGTGAGCATACTGCCTCGCCAATGCGGAAACAAGAGGTTTCGAGATCATTGGCAACCGAGTCGGTTTTTACATCTGCAAACCCTGTGCGGATGAACAAGAAGGATTGATGCAAACAAATCAATAGAGGAGGTTATATGGTCTGGACATGTTCTGTTTGTGGATACCAATACGACGAAAAGGTTGAAAAGGTCCCCTTTGATCAGCTTCCCGATGACTGGGCTTGCCCCATCTGCAACGCGCCGAAGGACGCATTCGAAAAATCCGAGTCATAACTACTCCCATACCCTCACCGCGTATTTTCACACCCCCAATCCCCTCCCGCAACGGGAGGGGTTCATCCACAGAGACGGTTTCAGGTTTCAGGGCAAAGACAGGGGAAGAACCTCAAGCTTTGAAGGCTGAAACAGTCTTTCCTGAGACCTGAAACTTTCGTTAAGGTTTTTCCTGAAACGTGAGACTTTCTTTTTGGGTTGACACAGGTGTGCCGCTAGTAGTAGAAGTACAGAAAAACAGGGTTTTTTGGCATTAGTTGCGACAGGGGGTAGCAATCTATCTAGAAGGTCCTTTTGTCCTGAACATAGATCCCGCGTTTGCTGAGGTCTGGGGGGTAAATCTCTCGTATCACGGACTTGCATACGCATTGGGGTTTTTCGCTCTTTTCCTCTGGGTTATGCTCCGGCGCAGCTATCTTGGTCTCTCATCGAGACAGGCCTGGGACCTGTCGCTCATCTTCTCCCTGTCGTGCCTTGTCGTGGGACGGGCTTTTCAGATCCTCATCTATGAATGGGAACTCTTCCGCGGCAACTATCCTGAGATGCTCGCCTTCTGGAAGGGCGGCATAGCCTACGACGGCGTCATCATCGGATGCCTCGTGGGGGTACTCCTCTTTTGTCTTATCGACAGGAAAAGGTTCCTTCTCGTAGCTGACGAGATAGTCATACCCGTGGCATTCCTGCTGGCCCTCGCGCGCATCGGCAATCATTTGAACGGCGAGGTCTACGGCTACGTGACAGGGGCGTGGTGGGGGGTCAAGTTTCCCTACGCTGAAGGCTTCCGGCACCCCATCGCTCTTTACGAGGCATTCAAGGATCTCCTCATTGTTCTCATCGTTCTCGCCGCAGCCCGGACGGCTGTTCCGGGGCAGGGCAGACTCCTTGGCCATTTCATGTTCTGGTACGGGCTATTCGATTTCATTATCGACGTCTTCCAGCGACCCGGCCCCGTTCTCGGAGAGATCGGCGCCGATCATCTCTGCAATGCCCTCGTGGCCGTCGTCGGCCTCCTGCTGATAGCAAGGTCTGCACGGAAAGATTCCAAAAGAAAGACCGGGTTGAATACCCTGCATTTCGCACCGGCATCCCTTGTCGCCACGATTCCCTCCGGTCTAAACCCGGCGATCTGGTTCAGGATAATATTATTTCTCGTCGTCCTTCTTTTCTGCCTCACAATTCCCAGCGGATGGAGCCAGGAGTGGCTCTATCGTCTCGCCTCACAGCAAGGAATATGAGGACAGAAGACTATGGCCGGCCAACCACATTCCAACGATCAAGCCAAGGACAAACAAGTCGGTCCATGTTCTGCCTGGTCATTGAGATTTGGTCGACCGGTGATAGCCTTTTTCATTTGGTTATAACACGTTGCAAGCCTTTGAAAACACTTGACTAGTCGCCGCTCTTCTGTTACGATGCAGAGCAAATCCGAAAGGAATTCCCCGCAATGGCAAAACCCCCGAAAATTAAAGGCATCGACAAAGTCCTCATAATCGGCTCCGGTCCTATTATCATTGGTCAGGCATGTGAGTTCGACTATTCCGGCACCCAGGCCTGCAAGGCCCTCAGGGCCTCAGGGTACAAGATAGTCCTCGTCAATTCAAACCCGGCGACCATTATGACCGACCCCGGAATGGCGGACAAGACTTATGTGGAGCCCCTTACCATTGATGTTATCGAAAAGATCATAGAAAAGGAGAAACCTCAAGGGCTTCTTCCCAATCTGGGCGGCCAGACGGGCCTCAACCTTGCGGCTGAGCTTTCCCGCAGGGGGATACTCGAAAAACACGGGGTCCGCATGATAGGGGTTCAGGCCGATGCCATAGAGCGCGGCGAAGACCGCGATGAATTCAAGAAGACCATGAAAAGACTGAATATTCCCATGCCCGACAGCGCGCTGGCCTATTCCGTGGAAGAGGCCCTCGAGATCGCCGACAGGCTGGGGTATCCCGTTGTCATCCGCCCCGCATACACCATGGGCGGCACCGGCGGCGGCATAGCCTTTAACAAGGAGGAACTCAGGACCATAGCGGGCAGGGGCATATCCGCCAGCATCATCGGGCAGATCCTCATCGAGGAAGCCGTGGTCGGCTGGGAAGAACTGGAGCTTGAGGTTGTCCGCGACTCAGACAACACGATGATCACCGTCTGCTTCATCGAAAACATCGATCCCATGGGCGTTCATACCGGCGATTCTTTCTGCTGTGCGCCAATGCTGACCATATCCGAGGACGTGCAGAAGAGGCTGCAGGATTATTCGTACCGCATCGTCGAGGCCATCCAGGTCATCGGGGGCACCAACATACAGTTCGCCCACAACCCTGACGACGGCCGTATCGTCGTCATTGAGATCAACCCCAGGACGTCCCGCTCCTCGGCGCTCGCGTCGAAGGCGACGGGCTTCCCCATCGCCTTCATCTCGGCCAAGCTGGCCGGCGGCTACACCTTGAAGGATATCCCTTACTACCGCGGGGGCAGCCTTGCCGAGTACACCCCGTCAGGGGAGTACGTTGTCATCAAGTTCGCCCGGTGGGCCTTCGAGAAGTTCAGCGAGGCAGAAGACAAGCTGGGAACCCAGATGAAGGCCGTGGGCGAAGCGATGAGCATTGGCAAAACATACAAGGAAGCCTTCCAGAAGGCGATCCGTTCCCTGGAGACAAAACGGTACGGATTTGGTTTCGCCAAGAATTTTAACGAATTGCCCCTGGACGACCTGATGCGCCTTCTCAACGAGCCGTCCTCCGAAAGACAGTTCATCATGTACGAAGCCCTGCGCAAGGGCGCCACCGTGGATGAACTTTACGAGAAAACAAAGATCAAGCGGTGGTTCATCGAACAGATGAAGGAGATTCTCGGTCTCGAGGAAGAGATCCTCCGCCACAAAGGGGGTAAACTCCCCGACGCCCTGCTCGTGAAAGCAAAAGAGGATGGGTTCTCCGACAAGTATCTCTCCATGCTCCTTGACACCCCGGAGACCGAGATCAGGAGAAAGAGGACTACCCTGGGAAAGAAGGAAACGTGGTGCCAGGTACCCGTCAGCGGCGCCGATGCAGCCTACTACTATTCGACCTACAACGCCCCCGACGAAGTGGCCGTGAGCGACCGCAATAAGGTCATGATCCTCGGCGGCGGACCCAACCGCATCGGGCAGGGCATCGAATTCGACTATACCTGTGTCCACGCGGCCTTCACGCTGCGCGACGAGGGATACGAATCCATCATGGTCAACTGCAACCCCGAGACGGTCTCCACGGACTACGATACCTCTGACAAGCTCTACTTCGAGCCCCTCACCGTGGAAGATGTCCTGAGTATCTACGAGAAAGAAAAACCCATCGGGGCCATCGTCCAGTTTGGCGGGCAGACACCTCTCAATCTGGCGCGGCAATTGGAAGACGCCGGTGTAAAGGTCCTGGGGACATCTCCGGAGAGCATCGACATCGCTGAAGACCGCAAGCGCTTCAGCCAGATCATCAAGAAGCTGGGTATCCCCCAGCCCGAGAGCGGCACCGCCGTCATCCTCGAAGAGGCCCTGGAGGTCGCGGGGAGGATCGGATACCCCCTTATGGTCCGTCCCTCCTATGTTCTTGGCGGACGGGGCATGGAGGTCGTCTACGACGACGAGATGCTCAAGGCCTATGTGAACGCCGCCGTTGATATCTCCCCCGGCAGACCCATTCTCATCGACAAGTTCCTGGAAAACGCCATAGAGGTGGAAGCCGACGCCATCTCCGACGGCGAGGATGCCTTTGTTCCCTCCATCATGGAACACATAGAGCTTGCCGGCGTCCACTCCGGCGACAGCGCCTGTGCCATACCTCCGCGCACGCTGACAGAGGAGCAGACCGCCGTCATCAACGAATATACAAAGAAACTCGCCATTGAACTCAAGGTCGTGGGACTCATGAACATCCAGTATGCCATCGCCAACAACAAGGTCTATATCCTCGAGGCAAACCCGCGGGCCAGCAGAACGGTACCACTCGTCTCAAAGGTAACGGGGGTGCAGATGGCAAAGATAGCGACTCAGCTTATGATCGGCAAGAAACTGAAAGATATGCATCTTACGCAGAAGAAATATCCCCACGTGGGTGTCAAGGAGGCCGTATTCCCCTTCAACATGTTTCCCGAGGTCGATCCGACCCTGGGCCCGGAGATGAAATCCACGGGCGAGGTCCTGGGAATGGCCAACTCCTTCGGGTTGGCATTTGCAAAATCTCAGGAAGCAGCGGGGCAGAAGCTCCCTCAGTCTGGCAACGTTCTTATCACTATCGTCGACCATGACAAGAAGGACATCGTCGACGTTGCGAAGCAGCTCGTCAAGCTGGGATTCACCATAGTCGCCACCGAGGGAACCCACCGGTTCCTCTCGGAGGCGGGCGTGAAGAGCGCCCACATCAAGAAGGTCCATGAAGGCAGGCCCAACATCGTCGATGCCATCCACAACAAGGAGATCGACCTTGTCATCAACACGCCGTCGGGCAAGAGCAGCAAGTACGACGATTCATACATAAGAAAGGCCGCGATCAAACACAAGATTCCCTACATCACCACAACGGCCGCCGCTAAGGCAACCGCCGAGGGTATCAAGGCATCGCTGGCCAACAAGGGTGAGATAAAAGTGAAAGCGCTCCAGTCTTACCACAGGGCGATCGAGTAGCCTGTTAAGGGTTTTTGCTTTTTCCTGACCCCTATTACTATTCCCCGATTATCTTGACGAGAACCCTCTTTCTTCTTCGCCCATCGAACTCTCCGTAGAATATCTGTTCCCAGGGACCGAAGTCGAGGCGCCCTTCCGTTATGGCGACGACCACCTCCCTGCCCATGATCTGGCGCTTGAGGTGACCGTCCGCGTTGTCTTCGCCGACATTGTGTCTGTAACTGGAAACCGGTTCGTGGGGGGCAAGCTTCTCGAGCCAGATGTCGATGTCGTGATGGAGGCCCGATTCGTCGTCGTTGATGAAGACGGAGGCCGTGATGTGCATGGCGTTCACCAGAACAAGTCCCTCGGTAATGCCGCTCTCACGCAGGCATTCCTCAACCTGAGGCGTTATGTTCACAAACCCCCGCCTCGCCGGCACATTGAACCAGAGTTCCTTCCTGTAGCTCCTCATCGACCACCTCGTCTTACGTCTCACGTTCAGAATAGGACCGAACGAGGGCGCGATTGCTAACATTTGTCATTTGTTGTCCAAGGTTCTAAACTGCGGCTTGTGACGTGCGACAGCCTCTTAGACGTGCGACATCACTCTTTCTTCCCCGCCGCACACGTCATTTCAAGATACTGGTATATCTCCCCCAGGTCCGCGAAAAGCGGGTGGTCCTCCATCGCGTTCCAGGGGTTCTTGAGGCCGGCACGGATTATTCCGGCCTGCCTGGCCTTTTCCAGCGTTACAGGGCTGTCGTCGACCACGGCCCAGCAGTCGTCGAAGAGCACTGTCTTGTCATAGCTCAGGTGGATCTCGTCGAAGGGCAGGTCGTGCTTGCGAAGCCACCTTTGAGTCGAGGCATAGGTTTCTCTCTCCCGGTGACTGGCGATGACAACGTGGAATCCTTTTTCGCGAAGCCTCTTAAGAAATGTGCGGGACTCTCCGTAAGGTTCAAAGGTGTCCTGTTCCATGTGGACGTCCCTTATGATGCGGTACAGGCGCTCCGCCGGGATCAGTCCGTTCCAGAAACTCCACGAATGCCACTGCGAATGATGAGGAAATCCCGGAACGGCCTCGTGCAGCCGCTCGTAAAGCACGGGCGCCAGGTCCCACAGGGTATTGTCGATATCTACGACTATCTTCCTCATAAGCGCCCATTATACCACATAATGACCAGAGAAAAGGCAATAACCAATTTACCCGTGATCAATGATCAAACAAAAAATGGGGACAGGGTGGGCCGCTGTCCGCCCCATATGACCAATTCAGATCTGCCGAGTTGGTCCTTATCCTTTGATCCAATTATTCGAATGCGGTTATTGGTCCTTGAAAAAAAGGGGGGAAATCCCCCCCTTTTTCTGAAACAATCTTCCGGGTTTTTTGCTTGCTTGCCTACTTCGTTTCGGCCGGTTTCTCCTCGGCGGGAGCTCCCTTGGCCTTCTTCGTCTTCTTCGTCTTCTTTACTTTCTTTTCCTTCTTCGCCGGCTTGTCAGGCTTTACGGCGGGAGCCTCTACCTTGGCAGCGGGCGTTGCAGGTGTTGCGGGCGTTGCAGGTGTTGCCTTCTTCTCCTGGGCAAACCCCGTGAATGCAAAGGAAAGACCGATTACGACTGCGAAGAACAATACTAGTATCTTCTTCATGCTTTTTCACCTCCTTCGTTTTGTATTGGGGACATTAAAGAAATATATAAACCATGTCAAAAACAAAAGATAGAAAAAAACTTCAGGTGATGGGTTGCGGGTCATGGGAGGACATGATCTCCCCCGTTTCGTTGACTTTGCCTGAAACATGAAACCCCGGACCTGAGACTCAGGTTTCCTTCTCTCCCGTCTTGCACGCGTAGTTGTCGCGAATCCTGTTACGGATCTTCAGGACCATAACGTGGGAGATGCCGAGTCTTGCGCCGATCTCTCGCACCGCCAGATCCTCCATGAGCAGTTTAAGGACCTGACGGTCCCGGTCTGAGGTGCAGGCGTCTCGTATCGCCTGGAATTTGAGCTTTCGTTCAAGGTACACATAGGACGAGGATGCGTCGGAAGCGATCATCTCCTCCAGGGAACCGCCGTCTTCGCCGACCGGTTCGTTGAGGCTCACAAAAACTGCATTTTCGCGGACCTTCCGGAGATGGTTCTTGAGGTGATAGTAACAACCCTGGAGGATATAGCTGTCTGTCTTGTCTTCGATAGACCCTTTCCGGAAGGCGCTCCACAGGTGTGTCAACGCCTCTTGGTAGAGGTCTTCCTCGTCAAAATACGCATGATAACCGTTGAGTCTGTTTGTTATCCTTTTCAAAACGGGGGAGAGCCGTTTTACCATAAACTCGAATTTCATTGCGAGCCCTTGTATTTGTTCGTGATGGGCATCCTCCTGTCCTTGCCCAATGCCTTGGGTGTTATCTTGATCCCCGGGGGAGACTGGCGGCGTTTGTACTCGCTCAAGTCCACCATTCTCAGCACGCGGGCGATCTCTCCCGCGGACACGTTTGGGTGATCGACCGTCGAAGGTTCTTTGTCCTCCTCGACATAGCTTTTCAACACCTGATCGAGATGGTCGTAAGGGGGAAGGCTATCGCTGTCCTTCTGATTCGCCTTCAATTCGGCGGTTGGCTCCTTCGAGATTATCCTCTCGGGAATAGCTTCGCCAAGGGTATTGCGCCATCTGCAAAGCTGGTAAACGAGCGTTTTCGGAACATCCTTGATAACGGCGAAGCCGCCCGCCATGTCGCCGTACAGAGTCGCGTAACCCACGCTCATTTCGGATTTGTTGCCCGTGGTGAGCACCAGCCACCCAAACTTGTTCGAAAGCGCCATAAGGATATTGCCGCGAATGCGGGCCTGGAGGTTCTCCTCGGTAACGTCCTCCTTAAGGCCCTCGAACAACCTTCCAAGGCCGGCCTTATAGGCATCGAGTATTGCGTCTATGGGCACCTCGATGATCCTCGTGCCGAGCTTCTTCGCAAGCTCAAAGGCATCTTCCGAGGATTCCCTGGATGTGAACTTCGACGGCATGAAGACGCATACGATATTGTCCCTGCCCAGCGCATCCGCTGCAAGGGCAGCCACCAGTGCCGAGTCGATCCCTCCGGAAAGTCCTATCACTGTTCCCTTGAACCCATTCTTCTTTACGTAGTCATGAAGGCCAAGCTTCAATGCCTCGTAAACCTCCTCGGTGGCATCAAGGCGCTTGACGGGATGTACCGCGAGTGATCTTTTGACCTCCGGGCGCGCCCCGTGGGGCCGCGCGGCGACAGTGGTGACGCGCCCCCCCGTCCCTGTCGCCGAACCCTTCTTTGCCAGTTCCTCTTCGGGAATATCGATAACAAGGAGGTCCTCCCGGAATGCCCCGGCGGCGGCTACGACATTGCCCGACCTATCCATTATAAAACTCTGTCCGTCGAACACCAGCTCGTCCTGACCCCCGACAAGGTTGACGTAGGCCACCCACACCCGGTTTTCCCGGACCCTGCTTCTGACAGCGTCTTCCCGGACGTATATCTTGCCCATGTGGTAGGGGGATGCATTGATGTTGAAGATAAGTCCCGCGCCCGAGCGGGCCATGGCGGCCACCGGGCCTTCCTTGAACCACATGTCTTCACATATCCCGACGCCGAAGAGAACATCGCCGTAACGGAACACCCGGGGTCTGGTGCCGGGGAGAAAGTACCTTCTCTCATCAAAAACGCCGTAGTTCGGAAGGAGTTCCTTGCGGAAGATACCCCGTATCTTTCCTTTGTAGATGACGGCGGCGGCGTTATAGATCCCCGATGCGGATCGATCCACAAAACCGACAATTGTGGCCGGAGAGTCTATCCGGGACGCCACTTCGTTGACGACTTTGATGTTCGTATCGATAAAGCCCCTCTTAAGGAGCAGGTCTTCAGGCGGGTAACCCGTTATGACAAGTTCCGGCAGCGCAAGAATGTCCACATCCTGCGCCCTGGCCCGCTCAACCCAGGTGAGGACCTTCTCGCCGTTCCCCGCAAGGTCGCCGACTATTGAGTTTATCTGTGCCATGCCGATACGTAACATTTTTTTCATATGTCCATCGCCCCCTGTCACATAAAAAAGGCGTCCAAAGCATTTTTCAGCGCTCTGGACGCCCTTGTCCGTGCAAGTTCATTTTTAGCAACTCTGCTAGAAACCCAAATAATCTGCCAATATGATAGTGTTTGAGCACACCGTTGTCAAGTTCTTTTCTGGATGTCGAAGGCGAGTATGACGGCCTCCGCCACTTCCTTCATCGTCTTTCTTGTATCCATACTCTTCTTGTGTATCTTGCGGTAGGCCTCGTCCTCGTTGAGGCCCACTTCCTTCATCAATATCCCCTTGGCGCGCTCTACGAGCTTGCGCGACTCGAGCGCCTCCTTTGCGGCGAGTATCTCATGGCTCAGGTTGGTGTTCTCGATGGCCACGGCCGCCTGGTTTGCAACTGCCTGCAGAATGTCTATCTCTTCCTTCGTAAAGGTGTGCTCGTTCTTCGTATAGCTGTTGATTACGCCCACCACCTCGTCCTTTATCATCATCGGGACGGACAGGAGGGACACGAACCCTTCGTTCCTCGCTACATCAGGGAACATGTAGCCCGGCTCCCTCGTCACGTCGAGGACCTTGAAGGGTTTTTTCTCGAGGACCACCTTGCCGCTTACGGATTGCCCGACCTTCAGGTTCGGCTTGTTCACGTAATCGTTGCTCAGGCTCTGCGTGGCGGCGATGACAAGCTCTTCTTTTTTCTCGTCGAGAAGCATGACGGAGCAGATCTTGGAATCCATGACCTTTGCCGTCATCGTCACGATAAGATGGAGGATCTCCTTGATGTAGTGGTCGGAAACGATCGTCCGCGACACCTCGGAGAGAAGGTCGAGCTGTTTTGCCTTCTTCACCACCTCATCATAGGTAATCGCATTCTGTATTGCGCTGCCCAGGTACCTGCTGATGGTGAAGAGAAGCTTTATCTGTGTCTCGGGATAGACGTACTCCTTTTTGTTCTGAAGGTTCATGACGCCTATGATCCTGTTCTTCGACAGGATGGGTATGGAAAGAAAGGCCTCGTACTTGTCTTCCTTCAGGGAGGTGAAGGCCTTGAACCGCTTGTCGCGATAGGCCTCCTTCGTCAGGGCGACAGGCTGTTTCTCCTTTGCGGCCCAGCCGGTGAGGCCCTCGCCGAGCTTCAAGCTTATCGATCCCAGCGATTTCCTCTTCGCATCGCTCGAAGCGGAAAGGACCAACTCGCCGTGGTCTTCATCGTAGAGGTAAACGAGGCAGGAATCCGCCTTGACAAAATCCTTCACCGTATCGACGATGCGGTGCAGAAGCTCCGAAAGGTCAAGGTTGTCGCTGATATCCTTCGCCACCTCGTGAAGGATCTTGAGCTCCTGTTCCTTCGCCTCAAGTTTCTGATTAACAATGGAAACCATGAATGATCAACCCTTTTTAAGATGTTATCTTAGAGGAGAAGAGGGCGGTTGTCAACAAAAGACAGGGAGCGCCATGGATTATGGAAGATCGCGTCTGTCCTGCTTCAGATCGAGGATGATACCGAGGCGACGAGGAGAGACTCCCGCAGGCGTACGACTGTACGTCGAGGACAGTCTCGACGAAGGCAACGAAGGGAGCGCGATGGATTATGGAAGATCGTGTCTGTCCTGCTTCAGATCGAGGATGATACCGAGGCGACGAGGAGAGACTCCCGCAGGCGTACGACTGTACGTCGAGGACAGTCTCGACGAAGGCAACGAAGGGAGCGCGATGGATTATGGAAGATCGTGTCTGTCCTGCTTCAGATCGAGGATGATACCGAGGCGACGAGGAGAGACTCCCGCAGGCGTACGACTGTACGTCGAGGACAGTCTCGACGAAGGCAACGAAGGGAGCGCCTCGATATGAAGCAGGACCTAGAAGGTTCTCGTTCCCGGGTATAGCGTATACTGCCTTCTCCAGACGCTTATGACGCCTTTCTTGACCAGCGATGCCACCATGCGGGAGACCGTTTCCCGGGAGCAGCCGCAGGAATTGGCTATCTCTATCTGGGAAGGACCCTTTTCTATGATGATGATGTCCTTCATCTTGATGCCGAGGCGCGCGCCGACCTCCAGGAGGTACTTGAGGATACGGCCCTCCACGTTCAGGAAAGCGAGCCACTTGATCCTTTCGTCGGCAACGCGCAGCCGGGCGGCGAGGACCCTCAGTATATTGATCGATATGGACGGATTTTCCAGGAGGAGCTTCATGAAATCCTGCCTGCGCACGGTGAGCAGCTCCGATGCCTCCATGGCAATGGTGTTCGCCGAACGGGGCAGCTCGTCGATGAGGGCAAGTTCGCCGAAAAAACCGTCCTTTCCGATGACATCGAGAACGTATTCCCGTCCCTCCTCATCATAGAGGCAGACCTTCACCCGCCCCTTCAGGACGACAAAGAGGGAGTCGCCTCTCTCTCCCTCCTGGAAGATGAGCTGGCCGCGACGGTAGGAATGGGTATAGAGGATCCTGGATATCGTCTCCAATTCCTTGTCTTTGAGATCTGCAAAGAGGTTGACGCTTCTGAGGTTGTCGGCGTAACGCTTCATCTCCCCCCGCCTTTTTTACATCATACTAACTGTCGATAAATTGTACAACGTTTTTGAGGGATTCCGGGACTGATGCCCCCGGTATGCCGCCTTGCGCTATGTTGGCGCCGCCGCCCCCTTTGCCGCCATAATGCCCGGTGAGGCTCTTGACGATCTTCCCGGCACTGTAACGCTTCTGCAGGTCCTTGCTCACGGAGGCAACGACGAGCCCTCTGTCCTCGGCCCCTGCCGTCCCGACAACGACGATGCAGTCCTTCACCTTCGACCGGACAACATCCGTCGCCTTCCTGAGATCCTCAGCCGCTGCGTTCTCCATGAAAAGGGTAATGATCTTAACGCCCTCGAAGTCTACCGCCTCCGCTATGGCACCGTCGACCCTGTGGGCAACGATGTCCTGTTTGAAATGCTCGAGTTCCTTTTCTTTGACGCTCAGTTCGCCAAGCAGTCCCTCGACGCGTTCCTGAACGCGGTCGAACTCGGTGTTCGTTCTTCTGGCGATCGCCTTAAGGGTCCCTTCCATTCTGCTCTTGTAGGCGAGAGCTCCTTTGCCCGTTGTCGCTTCGATCCTGCGGACACCCGATGCAAGTGAGCCTTCGCCGAGAATGTAGAGGCTGCCTATCTGACCCGTATTGGCGACATGGGTGCCTCCGCAGAGCTCCCGGGAAAAATCACCGATGGTGATGACGCGCACCGTCTCTCCATATTTCTCCTCGAAGAGCGCCGTCGCGCCTTCCCGAATGGCGTCCTCCCGACTCTTTACGTCTATGACGACGGGCACGCACTCCATGATCTTTTCGTTGACAATGTCCTCCACCGCCCTTATCTGGTCTTCCTTCATGGCCTCGAAGTGGGTAAAGTCGAAACGCATCCTGCCAGCCTCCACGAGGGAGCCCGACTGCTTCACGTGGTCGCCGAGGACCCGCCTCAACGCGTACTGAAGCAAGTGCGTCGCCGTATGATTGCGCGACACGCCCTTGCGCTTCTCTTCGTCGACGGCGAGGGAAACCCTGTCTCCCTTGTGGAACACGCCTTTCTCGACAACCACCCGATGGGCAAAGAGGTCTTCTTTTATCTTCGTCACGGCAGTGATGCGCGCCGTGGCGCCGCCGCCGGCAACGGTGATGATCCCCGAGTCGTCGATCTGTCCGCCGCTTTCGGCGTAGAAGGGCGTGGTATCGAGAAAGAGCTCGCCCTCTTCGTCCTCGGATATCTCATCCACCATCTCGTTGCCGACGAGAACGGCCCCGATGACGCCCTCGTCCCTCAAGGTGCCATAGCCGGTGAAGCTGCTCGCAAGGCCTTGCCCGAGTATGGCAAGGTGGCCTTCGTTCCACTCTTCCCCTTTTATCTTCGAACCCGTCCGCGAACGCGCCTTCTGCTCGGAGAGAGCCTTTTCAAAGCCTTCCCTGTCGAGGATAAGACCGTCCTCTTCCGCCATGTCCGTCGTTATATCGACGGGAAAGCCGTAGGTGTCATAGAGTTTGTAGACAAGCTCGCCGGGGATGACGGTGCTGCCCTTCTTCTTCAGGTCACCGGCGAACTCTTCGTAGAGCTTCATCCCCATCCCGAGGGTTTCGATGAAACGTTCTTCCTCGCCCCGTATGACCCTCACGATGTAGGAATGGTTGTTCTTCACGTCGGGATAGGCCTCTTCCATGATGTCCACGACGCTCTTCGAGAGGTCGTGGAGGAACTCCTTCTGTATCCCCAGTTTCCTTCCGTAACGCAGGGCCCGGCGGATAATTCTCCTCAGCACGTATCCCCTGCCGTCCTTCGAAGGCAGGATACCGTCGTTTATGATGAAGGTGGCCCCCCGCGCGTGGTCCGCGATGACACGGATGGCTGCGTCCTTCCTTTCGTCCTCGCCGTATGCGCAGCCGGCGATCTCTTCGATGCGCCTGATGATGGGGACGAAAAGGTCGGTGTCGTAGTTGCCGATCTTGCCCTGTATGATGGAGGTGATACGCTCGAGCCCCATGCCGGTGTCGATGGAGGGCCTGGGCAGTTTCTTCATCTGCCCGTCGGCACTGCGGTCGAACTCCATGAAGACGAGGTTCCAGATCTCGAGGAACCGGTCGCAGTCGCATCCGACTGCACATGTCGGCTGCCGGCACCCCACATTCTCGCCCAGGTCGTAGAGAATTTCCGAACAGGGGCCGCAGGGGCCTTCGTCGCCCATGGACCAGAAATTGTCCTTCTCATCAAGCCTCACTATCCGCTCGGGCCTGACGCCGGTCTTCCTCCAGATCGCGTCGGCCTCGTCATCTTCACGAAAGACCGTTATCCACATCTTCGACTCGTCGATGCCGAGTTCTTTTGTCAGGAACTCCCATGCGAAGACGATGGCCTCCTTCTTGAAATAGTCGCCAAAGGAAAAGTTCCCCAGCATCTCGAAAAAGGTGTGATGTCTCAGCGTCTTGCCGATATTGTCGAGGTCGTTGTGCTTGCCGCCAGCCCTGACGCATTTCTGGCACGATGTCGCCCTGATGTAGGGCCTTTTTTCCAGGCCGAGAAAAAGGTTCTTGAACTGGACCATGCCGGCATTCACAAAAAGAAGCGTGGGATCCTTTTCCGGCAGCAGCGCCGAACTGGGGACTATCGTGTGGCCGTTGCGTGCAAAATACTCCAGGAATTTACTTCTGATCTCTCGTGATGTCACGACTCTCCCTTCTTGAGCCCCACCTGTATGGCAATCTTCTCTTCAATTTCCTTCATCGTTTCGGGGTGGGCCTTCATGTACTCCTTGGCGTTCTCCCGGCCCTGGCCGATCCTGGAATCCCCGTAGGAATACCAGGTTCCCGCCTTCTCCACGATATCCATGTCTACGGCGAGGTCGATAACATCGCCCTCGCGGGATATGCCTTCACCGAATATGATGTCAAACTCGACTTCTCTGAAAGGTGGTGCAAGTTTGTTTTTTACGATCTTTACCCGTGTCCTCGAGCCCACGACCTCCTGGCCGTCCTTTATTGCTGCGATCCTGCGGATGTCGAGGCGCACTGATGAATAGAACTTGAGGGCGTTTCCGCCCGTTGTCGTCTCGGGATTTCCGAACATGATCCCTATCTTCTGACGGATCTGGTTTATAAAAATAACGGTGGTCATGGATTTGCTGGTGATGCCCGTGAGCTTGCGCAGCGCCTGCGACATGAGCCGGGCCTGAAGACCCATGTGGGAATCGCCCATCTCCCCTTCGATCTCGGCACGGGGCACCAGGGCGGCGACAGAATCGACGACGACTACGTCAATGCCTCCGCTTCGGACAAGTATTTCGCCGATCTCGAGGGCCTGTTCGCCCGTGTCGGGTTGGGATATGAGAAGGTCGTCAGTGTTGACACCGATCCTTTTCGCGTAGCTTACGTCAAGGGCATGCTCGGCATCGATAAATGCCGCGGCGCCCCCCGCTTTCTGGATCTCGGCAACCACCTGCAGCGCCAGCGTCGTCTTGCCCGACGCTTCGGGCCCGAATATCTCTATGACCCTGCCGCGAGGCAGGCCGCCAATGCCCAGGGCAAGATCAAGAGCGATGGATCCCGTGGAAACGACGGGAACGGCCTCAAGGGCCTTCTCTCCCAGCTTCATGATAGCACCTTTGCCGAAGAGCTTCTCTATCTGGGATACGGCCATATCAATGGCCTTGCCTTTGTTGTTCTCCTCTTTCACGTCGATGCCTCCCTTTTGCGTTTTCGGGTTCATCTCTCTCCTTTATTGTATTCCCTTGTGGGGGCTGTTAACTCGCCGGCGCCTTTCGCCTGTCAGCCGGAGGCGCCCAGTCTTTTTTCGAAGAGCGGCTCGTACGTCGCGCCTTCCCTTCCGAGGATGCTCTTGTAAAGAACGATACGTTCAATCGTGAACCGCGGATATTCCAGGGGCGGCATGTCTCTCCCCAGAAGAGGCGCGGGCATTTTCATTCTCCCGAAGGTGATATGGGGGGTAAAACCCCTTTTTTCTCTTTCGTAACCCAGGGCTGTGAGACGGTTCTCTATATCATGGTATATCGAGCCAATGATGTCAACTCCTTCGTCAAGGACTGCAACAATGACCCGGGGCCTGCGTTTGTCGGGAAAGGCATCGATGTGTTTCAGGGTTGCCTCCACGCCCGGGTAGGATCCGGCGGTCCCGAGCACGTCCTTTATCTCCTGTGCCTTTGCCCCGGATATCTCACCGAAGAACCTGATGGTGATATGCTGTCCCTCGGGCCTCACCCACCTGACCCCGGGAACAGTCCTTGCCATGGCTTTCGACACCTCGGAAAGATATCCCTTGACCTCTGCTGGGATCTCGAAGGCGAGAAAGGACCTCATCCGCTTACCCTCCCTTCGAGATGGTCGAGAACGAGAATGAAGGCCTCGTCGGCGGAGCGCCGGCGTATCTGACGTCTCGTGCCCTCAAAATGGAACTCGCGAACAGAGGTCGTCCCCTTCGCTGCCAGCGAGATGAAGACGGTCCCCACCGGTTTGGCCGCTGAGCCGCCGGCAGGCCCCGCTATACCCGTGACGGCCACGGCGATCCCGACATTTAACTTTTCTCTTGCGCCTTGCGCCATGGCGCGGGCGGTCTCACTGCTGACAGCTCCATGCTTCTCGATGATCTCCGGGGGAACCCCGAGAAGAAGGGTCTTGGCCCTGTTGCTGTATGTCACGAATCCGCCCTCGAAACACCCCGATGCTCCCGGCACACCGGTTATCCGGGCGGCGATGAGGCCCCCCGTACAGGATTCGGCGGTGCACCAGGAGATGGAACGCGCCGCCAGGACCTTGACAAGTCTTTCCTCGATCTTCACAAAAGCCTCGTCCACAGGAGAAGAAGGATGTTTGCGAATATGCCCGCAACAACATCATCGCCCACTATGCCATAGCCTCCTCTCAACCTCTCCATCCGACCGATGGGAAAGGGTTTGAGGATATCGAAGATCCGGAAGAGAACGAAGCCAATGCCCACGGTGAGAAGCGTGACCTTGTGGCCTGCCATGGCCACGCACATGCCGGCGAACTCGTCAATGACTATATGGCCCGGGTCTTCGCCCTCATACCGCTCCATCGTTGTGGTCGCGACAGCGAAGACAATGAAGAGAACGGCGAAGACGGGACTGCTGAAGACGGCCGGGAAGAGGTAGATCAGTATCGCGGCAAAGAGCGACCCGAAGGTCCCCGGCGCAGCGGGGATGTGCCCCACAAAACAACAGGTATTGAAAAAGGAAAGGACCCTGTCAATGGGTCTTCTTTTCACCATAGACTTCTTTTTCGTCAAAGACCTTTTTTCCGATGATCTTCCATCCATCGGCCCACGCACGGTAAAAACAGCTCCAGTAACCGGTGTGGCAGGCCGCCCCCTTCTGGTCCACCATGAGAAGGATGGTGTCGTTGTCGCAATCTATGAGAACCTCTTTTACTGCTTGCGTGTGGCCCGAGGTCTCGCCCTTGAGCCAGAGCTTCTGCCGCGATCTCGAATAGTAATGGGCAGTCTTCGTTCTCAGGGTGAGTTCCAGGGCCTCCTTGTTCATATAGGCGACCATGAGAACATCCTTCGAGCCTGCATCCTGCACGACGGCGGGCATAAGGCCCTTTTCATCCCATTTAAGATCATCATCCATGGCGACTCCTCTTTTCTTCCTATATTACTTACCATACCCTTTTTCGAGGCATTTTTTTTGCCTGTCCGGGTTCTTTGTGCCTTTCGTGAACCTGGGCGTCCCGCGCCCTATAGCCTCACGTTCACGCCCCGGCTGCGGAGATATCGCTTCGCATCGACGACAGTGAACTCCCGGTAATGGAATATCGATGCGGCAAGGACGGCATCCGCCTTTGCCAGGGCGAGCCCGTCGTAAAGGTGCTCCAGGGTACCTACCCCGCCCGAGGCTATGACGGGGATGTTCACGGAATCGGCGATGGCCCGCGTCAGCTCGATGTCAAAACCGGCCTTGGTCCCGTCCCTGTCCATGCTGGTGAGGAGTATTTCGCCGGCGCCCAACTCCTCCACCCTCTTCGCCCAGCCGACGGCATCGATACCCGTCGGTCTTCGGCCTCCGTAGGTGTAGACCTCGAAACCCCCGCCTTCGCGCCCCTTGGCGTCAATGGCAATGCAGATGCACTGGCTGCCGAAGATCTCGCTCGATTCCCGGACGAATTCAGGGTTCTCCACCGCCGTCGTATTGACGGTCACCTTGTCCGCGCCCGCCCGGAGGATGTCCCGGATGTCATCTGTGGTGCGTATGCCGCCTCCCACCGTAAGAGGCATGAAGACCTCGTGGGATACCCGCTCAACGACGTCGATGATGGTTCTTCTCTTCTCATGGGAAGCGGTGATATCGAGAAAGCACAGCTCGTCCGCCAGCTGTTCCTCGTAGGCCTTCGCATTCTCCACGGGGTCGCCGGCATCCTTAAGCTCGAGAAAATTGGTCCCCTTGACGACCCTGCCTTCCATTACATCAAGGCAGGGAATGATCCTCTTAGTCAGCATAACCCATGGCCTCCTCGATGCCGATGAATCCCTCGTAGAAGGCCTTTCCTATGATCGCCGCCCAGACGTCCATTCCCTTGAGACGCCTGACATCGTCTATGTTCGACACACCGCCGCTCGCTATGACAGGCAGTACGGTCAATTCCGATATTGCCTTGAGCCCCGCAAGATCCGGCCCTGTCAGCATCCCGTCGCGCTCGATGCTCGTGCACAGAACGGCCTTGATACCGATGCGCTCCGCGGCCTTGAGTATGGCAACGGGGTCCCTGTCGACAGCGCTTTTCCATCCCCGCGACATCGGTTTTCCCTGAAGAAGATCGAGACCGAGGACGATGTTGCCGAACCGCGACAGCCCCTCGAAATAGTCTTCGTCCTCGAGGGCACGGGTACCGATGATGATCCCGTCGATGCCGAGGTCGCTGTAGTATTTAATGGTATCGTCGGTGCGGATGCCGCCGCCGACCTCCATGTAGCCTTTCACCATGGAACGGATCTTTCCGATGATCTCCCCGTGTACGGGTTCGCCCGTCCTCGCGCCATCGAGATCGATGATATGGAAATCCCGCGCGCCGCGGCGCACCATTTCCTCGATCATGGAGAGAGGATCATTGCTGTAGACCGTTACTTCTTTGAAATCGCCTTTCCTGAGACGAACGGTCTTGCCGCCCATCAGGTCCATCGCAAAGAGCGCCTTCACTCTCCCGGCTCCGTCGGCCCCTTCGTCTCCACGAGCTCGTCCAGTCCCGCGTTGATGCCCTCTTCGGCAAGCTCCTCCGCCGTCACCCAGCGCCCTCCCCTGCTGAAGAACTTTCCCACGGTGAAAAGGTTCTGAGTCAGGGCTTTCTGCTCTTCGGCATACGTGAAGATCTTACCCAGCATATTGTCCTTCATGAGGTGCATATGAAAAGCGACGGCGGCAGGTTTCTCAATGGCGAAATTGCCCCCTTTGCGCTCCTGGAAACGATAAACGAGAACATGGATGTAGGGCTGATCTTTCTTCATTCCATCGGAGTAGCCGATATTCCGGTCAGTAAGCGCCGTTTTAAGCTTCACCTTCAGGATGACCGCGGCATCCGTATGGATGACACCGGGGCTGATCGCCCTGCCGCAAACGGGACACCGCGTTGCCTTATCGCCGTCCTTAAGCTGCTCCACGACAACGCCGAGATCGCTCACGGCATGAACAGCGGGGACCGCAAAGGCTATGCAGGCTATGCCGCCAAGAAGGCAGGCGAAAAAGAAATGCGATTGTTTTTTCAGTTGTGCGAACATGTCTAATTCTATAAGAAAACCGGCATAAAAGAAAGGGAAAAACACCGTTTCAGGCCTCACGTTCCAGGTTTCAGAAAAAAGATGAAGACCCTTGAGTCCCGGCGGTTTACCATAGGGCGGGAGAGCGCAAATGTCTTGTTTTTCCCTGGGACCTGGGACCGATCCAGCTTTCGCGGGAACGCGAAAACTAGATCATGAGGTATTTTCGTTTTACCTCTTCGTTCGCCTCGAGTTCCTGGACGGTGCCTTCGAAACGGATCCTGCCGTTGTCGATGACGTAGGCCCTGGTGATCATCTTGAGGGCGGAGCGCACGTTCTGCTCGGACAGGAGAATGCTGATGCCGGCGTCCTTAAGCCGCAATATCTGCTGTTCCAGATCGCGGACGATGAGCGGGGCAAGACCCTCCGTGGGCTCATCGAGGAGAAGGATCTCGGGGCCCCCCATGAGCGCCCTCGCTATGGTAAGCATCTGCTGTTCCCCGCCGCTCAGGTGCCCGGCGCGGCGGGCCTTTATCTCCTTCAAGGCGGGGAACAGCCCGTAGACCCTTTCCTTGTCCCACTCTTTGCTGCGGCGGTAGACGATATCAAGGTTGTCGTCGACACAGAGGTCGGCGAAAACCCTGCGGTCGTCGGGGACGTAGCCGATGCCCTGGCGGAAAAGCACGTACGGCTTGCGCCCGGTGATCTCTGTTCCCTTGAGGGTGATCGTCCCCTTCCGCGGCGGCACGATGCCCATGATGCTCTTCATGGTGGTCGACTTCCCTGCCCCGTTGCGCCCGAGAAGACCCACCACTTCGCCGGCGCCGACCTTGAGGGTGACACCGAAGAGAATGTGGCTCAGCCCGTAGTAAGTATCAATGGCTTTCACGTCAAGCATGCGTCACTCCCGCCCAGGTATGCGTCCTGCACCTCCTGGCAGCACCTGACATCCTCACAGGTGCCCTGAATGATCGTCGATCCCCGCACCATGACCATGATCCGGTCCGAGATGGAGAAGACGATCTCCATGTCATGCTCGCAGAAAAGGATGGTGATACCGAGCTTTTCCTTGAGTTGTTTGATAAGGTCGATGCATCGTGTCGTCTCCTCCGGCGACATCCCTGCCGTGGGTTCGTCGAGGATAAGGAATTCGGGGTTCCCCCCGAGGGCGATGGCGATCTCGAGGACCTTGCGCTCGCCGTGGGATAGGGCCGCGCTTGTCGCATCCCTGATGTCCATGAGGCCCACGTTCTCGAGGATCCTGTCCGTCTCATTTATGGCCAGCTTCGCGGAAGGAGTGAAGAGGTTCCACGTCTTCTTCTGCTGTGAGAGAACAGAGACCTGGACGTTCTCAAAGACGCTGAGCCGGGGAAAGACGTTCACCACCTGGAAAGACCGTGACATGCCCCTGCGGCAGACCTTGTAGGGGGGATGCCCCGTGATGTCCCCACCCTTGAAAAGGACCTTTCCGCTGTCGGGTTTCAGCACTCCCGTGATGAGATTGAAAAGGGTCGTCTTGCCGGCCCCGTTCGGTCCTATGACGGCCACAACCTCTCCCTCCTTCACGGACAGGGAGGCATTGTTGACGGCCTTGAAGCCGTCGAAGGACTTGGACAGTGACGTTACCTCAAGCACGCGAAACCCCTTATGCGCATCAGATGCTCCTTGCTTTTTTCTTCACGAACCTGTCGAGATATCCGAGGACGCCGTTGGGAAGGAAGAAGATTACGAGCATCATGATCACCCCGAGGATGAGGGCCCAGTAGCCCGTGATGCCGCTTACGTAAGTCCTCAGGAGGACTATGGCGGCCGCGCCCACCATGGGGCCGAGAAAGGAAAACCACCCGCCGAGGAGGCACATGATGATGAGCTCCAGAGAGAGCGTCCAAAACATCATATCGGGAAACACGGTGTTGTCGACGACGACGAAGAGGGACCCTGCCACGCCCCCGAAGAACCCCGCGATGGTGAGGGCAAGGAGCTGGTGGAGCCTCACGTTGACGCCGATCATCTCGGAGCGCACCGGGTTGTCCCGTATCCCCTGGAGGGCGCTGCCGAAGGGGGACCTGATCATCCTGTAGAGAATGAACATGGAGACGGCGGTGACGATAAGGGTGAAGTAGTATCCGCCGTTCGGCGAGGAGATGATGTCGGGAAGGGGGACGCCGTGGATGCCATCATCGCCCCCGGTAAACGAATACCAGCGATAGACAATGGCCCAAACGAGGGAGCCCAGCGATATCTGGAGCATCCCAAAGTAAAGCTTGGAGAGGCGTATGCAGATGATGCCGATGACAAGGCCCATTATGGCCGCCGCTATGGGGCCGACGACGAACCCCAGCCAGGGCGAGAGCCCCGACTTGATGATCATGAGCGCCGTGCCGTATGCTCCGACGCCGTAAAAAACGGCGTGGTGGAATTGAAAAACCCCGCCGTAGCCGAGAACGAAATTGAGGCTCGTCGCGCACAGTCCCGTAAGAAGTATGATCGCCGCAAGGTAAACATAGAACCTGTCGAGAAAGACAGGGAAGAGGAAGAGGACGACAAGGCCGGCAATGACCCAGGGGAGCTTGCCCCGAAAAACAAGGCTCTTCACGGACACCCCCTTACCACGTTGACCTCAAAAGCCCCGTGGGCCTGAAAAGGAGCACGACGACCACCGCCACGTAAGGGAAGACGATACCGAACTGGGGCCATACGAGAATGCCAAGGGACTGGGTGAGGCCGAAGATGAGCGCGCCGAGAAGGGCACCCCAGACGTTGCCGAGCCCCCCCATGATGACGATGAGGAATGCCTCAATAATGAGGGTGTGGTCCATTCCCAGGGTGACGCTCACCGTGGGAGCGACAAGAACACCCCCCAGGCCCGCCAGAAGACAGCCGATGATGAAGACGATGGCGAAAACCCAGCTCACGTTGATCCCAACCGCCCCCACCATCTCCCTGTCGACTGCGGCGGCGCGGGATATCTTGCCGATCTTCGTCTTGTTGGTCAGAAGCCAGAGCGATATGGCGATAACGGGCCCCATGACGAGGAGGAAGAAGCTGTAGATGGGAAAGGGAAGCCCTCCGAAGAGATTTATGTAGCCCTGAAACACATTGGGCACGGGGACCGAACGGTATTCGGCCCCCCATACCAGCTTGACAAGGTCCCCAAAGACAAGGGACATCGCAAAGGTGAGAAGGAGCAGCATCAGGTGCTCGCGTTCATAGAGGAACTGAAAGAGGGATCTCTCGGCGGCAAAACTGACGACGGCAACCCCAAGGGGGGCGATGATAAGGGCCATCCAGAAACCCATGTTGCCCCCGCCGAAGAGGTGCGACACCGTGTAGGCCATGAAGGCGCCGATCATGTAGAGAGAACCGTGCGCCACGTTGGGGATCCTTAAAACCCCCAGAATGAGGGAGAGGCCCGATGAAACGATGAAAAGAATGACCGTGCGGGAGAGGCCCACGAGTATCTGGCTCAATATCCCCGGGCTCAGGAAGCCAAAGATGCTCTCCATTACTCTTACCTTTCTCTCGTGCCTCTTTTATCTCTTGCGGCGCTTCAAAACCTCCTCGCAGGACGGGACGTAGTCCTTGCCCTGGATGGTCTCGATGCTGCCGGCAATAAGGAACTTGTACTTTGCGTCCTTTTTCGTGACGCCGAAATACATGGGAAGCAGGAGCTGATGGTCGCACTTGCGGATCTCCAGCTTGCCGACGGGGCTGTCGATGACCATGCCCTCGAGGGCTGTGACGAATTTCTCCTTGTCGATCCTGCCGGCCTTCTTGTACCCTTCCAGGATGAACTGCGCCGTCATGTGCCCGTAGAGAGCCCCGACCCGGGGATTGCGGTTGTAGGCCTTCTTGAAATCGGCCACAAAGGTCCTGTTCTCGGGGGTATCGGGATAATAGAAGAAATAGTTGGCAGTACCGAAAACGCCCTCGGGGGCGCTGGGACCCTGGGGGGCGAGAACGGAAAGCTCCGTGGCGGTGTGCTGATAGAAGGGGATCTTCTGGCTGAGGCCGGTGGCCTTGGCTGCCTTCTGGAAGTTGACCATGCCGGAGCCCCCCGTGGCCACGATGATGAAGTCGGGTTTCGCGGCAAGGATCTGGGTGATATACGGGGTGAAGTCGGCCTCGCCGACCTTCCACCAGGTCTCCCCTACCTTCTGGACGGAAGGTTTGAGCTTCTTGAGATTGTTCCACACACCCTGCGCGATGGCGTGGCCGTATTCATAGTCGTCGCCGGCTATCCAGTACCTGACGTAGGGCTTCTTCGCCAGCGCTATGGCGGCCGCCCTGCCTGCCATCTCGGTATTCTCGTTCATGTTGAAGATATAGCGGTGTCCCTTCTCGCTGACAATCTTGTCGCTCTTCGCAAAGGTGACAAAGAAGGGTATCTTCTCCTTCCTGACAAAGTCGGAAATGGCCAGTGTGGTGGCGCTGTTGATGGTGCCCATGAGGATGTCGACCTTTTCCTTGAGGACAAGTTCCTTGGCCATGGCAAGGCCGATATCGGGTTTGAACTTCTCATCCCTCGTCGTGAATTCGACCTTCTTGCCCAGGATCCCGCCGGAGGCGTTTATCCTCTGCACGGCGAGCTTGAAGCCGTCGAGGACGTCATTCGTGAAGGTCGTCGCAGGCCCCGTGTAGGTGTCCACAATGCCCACCTTTATCGTATTTGCTGCCCGGGAGACGGAACATATGCACAGGACCGACAGGAAAAACACTGACGCGAGCGCAAAGAAGGAACACTTCTTCATACCGGCACCTCCGTTAAGTTTTTTGCGTTGATTTGAGGTTTACACAGAAACTCTTTTTTGTCAATTAAAACGTCCGGCGCGGGGGGTCACCCTTCGGTGTCGCCGTCGGAGTCACGAAAAACATAGTAGAGGATGTCGTCCCTTGCCTGGATGAGGTGCGTTTTCACTGCGGCTGCTATCTCCCCCGTGTCGCCCTTTTCAATGGCATTCACGATCCGTTCATGGCCGTGCATCGACCTCTCCGCCGTTTCGGTCATATAGATGCACTGGATCCGATACCGCAGCATATGCCTGCGAAGGGTCTGGGTGAGTTCCAGCAGGCGGTCGCTGCCGGCAAGACGGGCTATGATATCATGGAACTGCGCATCGAGTTCCACGTAGCCATTGAGATTGCCTTTTGCTATCCGCTTCTTCTGGTTCTCGATGTTCCTTTTGAGGGCCTGGATGAGCCTGTCCCTTTGCTTCGCCGTGGCCCATGAGACGGCGAGACCTTCTATGGCGGCCCTGATCTCGCATATCTGCTCGACCTCCCGCATGTCCATGCCCCTGACCACGTAGCCTACCCGGGGGATGGAAACAACAAGTTTTTCGAGCTCGAGATTGTGGAGCGCCTCTCGCACGGGCGTCCGGGAGGTGCCTATCTCCCCCGCGATCTTCGCTTCTATCAGCCTTTCCTTGGGGGCGATGGCCCCCTTGAGTATCTCCTCACGGATGTGATGATAGACCTTCTGCCTTATGGTCTCATCTTTTTTTATTACCAGTTTTTTCATTAATTTCGTATACTGTACCTTAGCCGTTGTTATCATTCAAGTTTTTATTTATGGAAATATCTCTGCCCCATGGCCTCTGGAATGGTGAGCGCATCCTCGAGGTGGATCTCCCACCCCGATGGGACGTCGACGTCCTTTCAATGGAGGGTGACGCGGCAGAGCCCATCGGTGAGATGGAGTACCGGGCATCGCTTATGCCCCTCGTGCCCCTTATGAAGGGCAAGAAAGAGGTCTGCGTCCTCTTCGACGACCTTTCCCGGCCGACGCGCACCTACGAGATAGTCCCCTGGCTCCTCGAGGCCTTCGGCGCCGCCGGCATCGATGACGGGCAGGTGCGGTTCCTCTGCGCCCTGGGGACACATTCTCCCCACAATAACGCCCAGTTCCGGAAGAAACTCGGCGCAGAGGTTCTCGAACGCTTTCCCGTCTATAACCACAACTGCTACGAGAACTGCGAGACGCTGGGCAGGACGGCCCTGGGAACACCCGTCACTATTAATAAGGAATACCTGAGCTGCGATCTCAGGATAGGCATCGGATCATTCATCCCCCATCAGTTCTGCGGTTTCGGCGGCGGGTACAAGATCGTCTTTCCCGGAATAGCCCACATCGACGCCATCGAATATCACCACGGACCCCTGCTCCAGAGCAACCTGGACTCCTGCTGGGGCCTTGGCAATCACTCCTGCAACGCCATCCTTTCAGACATACGGGAAGCGGGAAGGATGGCGAAGCTGGATATCAAGATCGATGTCTTCGTGAACAGCTCTTCCCGCGCCACGCGGGTCTTCGCCGGCTACCCCGACTCCCTCTATCCCGTGATGATAGAGGGAGCGCTCAGGCATTACGCAACGAAGGTCCGGGGAGAATACGACATCGTCTTTGCCAACACTTTCGGCAAGGCCAACGAGGCCATCATCGCCGCTTCCATATCGGAGGCGATCCTGTCCCGCGACGGGGGCTACCTTGTCCTCCTCAACGACACCGAGGAGGGGCAGGTCCTCCACTATCTCATGGGAAGGTTCGGAAGAAACCTCTGGGGCAGGCTCGGAAGGGGAGAAAGAAAAAGCGGCGAAAACCTCAGGAAGCTCTTCCTCTACTGCCGCCACAAGGACCATGCCGGCTCCTACTGGTTCGGTACGGAGGAGGACATCGCCTGGGTCGACGATCTGGGCGCCCTCATCGGCGAACTCGACAGGGAATACTCCGGCAGTCCCGTCCGCGCCGCGGTGATACCTGATGGAACGGTACAGATGATGGTCTGAACGACGGTTGTTGAGGTTGTAACAACACATCAAATAGTGTATAAATAAGCCACGATGCATTTTGTTCTTGTCCTTCCACTCCTCCTTTCCCTTCTCTTTGCCCCCTGTATCCTTTGCGCTCAAGGGGAGAATGACGGGATAACGGCGGCGTCCTACATACTCGTCGAGAACGACACCTTCCGGGTCATTACGGGCAAGGACTATCATCGCAAGCTGCCGCCGGCAAGCACCGCAAAGGTCATGACCACCCTCGTTGCCGTCGAACACCTTGGTGGCGATGAGATCATAATCCCCGACAAACAGGTTACGCGAATCCCCCCTTCCAAAATGAATCTCGTTCCCGGACGGAAATACCGTTCCGCAGACCTCGCGAAGGGAACGATGGTGAAGTCGGCGAACGATGCCGCCTACGTTCTCGCCTCCCATGTCGGCGGCTCCGAAAACGCTTTTGCGCGCATGATGACGGAACGAGCCCGGGAGATCGGCGCCATCGACACGAACTTCGAGAACGCATCGGGGCTCCCTGCGGACAATCAATACACCACCTCCTACGATCTTGCCCTCATCTTCAAACATGCCCTTGCCAACGAGCGCTTCGTCGAACTCGTCTCGACACGGTACTTTCTCTTCGAGGACAGCGCGCGCAAGGTACGCTACAAGAACCACAACAGGCTGCTCTTCTGTTTCGAACCGGCCATAGGGGGCAAAACGGGGTACACCCGGGCGGCGCGGCACTGCTACGTGGGGGCCTTTGAAAAGAACGGCAGGATCTATATCCTGGCACTTTTGGGAAGCCGCGACCTCTGGGGGGACACGGTCCAGATATTGAAGACCATCTATGACGACGTTCCCACCGATAAGGAGCTTCGCCAGGCACGAGCCCACTCTGTCACCCTCTCTTCCGCGGGCGCTCCGAAGAAGAAATCGGCGATCAGGAAAAAGGTCGTCAAGCACCGCACCATAAAACCGAAGAAAAGACCGGCACGGAGACGATGAAGAGACACATCGCCACTCTTGTAATATTTTTCATCCTCGCCGCGTCCATGCCTGTTTTCGCCCTCACCAACGAGGATGAACGCAAATACGGCAAGGAGATCTACCTGGAGATAGCCCGGTCGGCCCCCATTAACAACGACCCCTACATATCGCTCTACCTGAACGACATACGCGGCAGGCTTGAAAGCAAGACGACCATGCCTTTCCCCACGGTCCTCACGGTCATCGATTCTCCCACCATCGATGCCTTTGCCACGATAGGCGGATACGTCTACATCGCGGCGGGCCTCATCGCCAACTGCGACAACGAAGAGGAGGTCGCCGGCGTCATGGCCCACGAGTTTGCCCATATCAGGAAAAGGCATATTGCCAAGAGGATGGAGAAACAGAAGTATCTCAATGCCACCGTTGTGGCAACCATGCTCGCCGCGATGCTCGTCGGGGATTCGGCCCGCGGCGCAGTATTGGCGACCGGCATGGGCGCGGCGCACTCGATGGCGCTGCGCTACTCCCGCGAGGACGAGGAAGAGGCGGACCGCGAGGGCTCGATCCTTGCCAACGATGCCGGCTACGGGGGTCTCGGCATCGCGGACTTTCTGAAAAAATTGCGGTCCGGCGGCGGCGACAAGCTCTATCCCCAGTACCTGCTTACCCACCCCTACCACGAAAGCCGCATTATCAACCTTGAAAAGACATGGACCAGGAAACCCCCCTCCGTGGACACCTCCCTTTTCCCTTATATCATCGCACGGGCAAAGGTCGTTCAAACTTATCGCTCCCGGGGTCTTGCCGATGATATCTGGGTCAGGCGCTACGGCCGCGACAGCACGGATCCCGTGGCGGCCTACGGAGCAGCGCTCTATCACTCGCTCAGGGGAAACTTCGCGGAGGCGGTCCGGATCGCCCGGACCATCGTGTCTCCCTATAGAAACCTCTTACTCGGCGAAATATATGTTGCCGCCAGCCGGTTCCCCGAGGCCGCACAGACACTGGACAATGTGAACGAACGGGTGGGGCGGTATTATCTTGCCCGGGCATACGAAGGCATGGGAAGGAACGATCTTGCCGCCAGAACCTACCGGTCACTCGACGCCTACGCCCCCGTATATCCCGAAATATACTACCGTCTCGGCATGATCCTCGGCAGGACCGGTGACGAGGCCGGAGGCCATGCGGCCCTGGGCCGCTACTACATGTACAAGGGAAACTACATGCTGGCCCGGACGAATTTCGAAAAGGCCATCTCCCGCTACGGCATCAACTCCCGCGAGGGCGTGGAACTCATGCGGCTTATCGATAATCTGGAAGATAAAGAAAAGAAAAAATAGAATAACCCGACGAGAAGCCAATAACCAGATTCCAATGACCAAATAAACGGCAATGACCAACGAAAGACAGGCGACGGGATGGTGCCGTGTCTTTCGTTGGTCATTGGAATCTGGTTATTGGTTCTTAATCGTCTCCTCGATCATTTCACCCACTAAACGGGCATCCACCCTGTCCACCCCGAACCTGAGCGAGATGTTCCTTCCCCTGGGGTGCCAGATGGCGGGATCGAAGGCCGTGAAGATGGTTACCGTGGCGAGTCCGCAGGCACCGGCGAGGTGGGCCATGCCGGAATCGTTTGATACAAAGATGCCCCCGTCATCGAAAAGCCTCTTCACGTCGGCCAGGTCTTCCAAGAAAAGCGATCCTTCCGCCGAGAGCAAAAGCCCCGGGGGCCTCATGAGGAGGGCATCTGCACCCCTCCCCCTGAAGAGGTCCCGGAGGGCGACAAAGTTCTCCGCCGGCCATTTCTCTTTTAAAAACCCTTGCTCCGGGTAGAGAATGACCCTCTGGCCCATTTTTGGGGTTATCTCCTTTCTTCGGGGTTTGATCCCTGACCGGGAAAGTTGGTCAAGCTGATAGTCTTCGATGTGCGCCTTCTCAATGGGAGGCGCTTCTTCACCCTCGGGCGGCGGGTCGAAGGACCCGTCGGGATACATGTCGACGAACATGGGCTCCGCGACGGAATGCGCTTTCCACCGTCTGCGGATGGAACCCCGCCTGTCCTTGCCGATAAATATGATCCGCCCCCAGCGCGGCCCGGCGAGCTTTTCAGAAAAGAGGTACAGCCAGTGCCTCGATTCCACGCCGTGCGTCCTTTTGAAATAGCCACTGAAAAGGTCAAGAAAACGCCTGTTGCCGAGACCGACGAGGCGGTCGCCGAAATGTTCCCGCAGCGACAGGAACAGGGACTCCGCGAGACAGACGTCGCCGAGACCGCCGAGGTGGACAACGAGGACCTCGTCCTCAGCCGACATTTTGGGGGGGGATGCCGGTCCCATCCCGGGCATACCTCTTTCAGCGTTTCCCATGAGATTTGCACCGTTCTAACGGAAAAGGTTGTCCCGTTAAAGGAAAAAGGCCGCACCAGGCTGTTTCTCCGCCATATCACGCACTTCACAGCCGCCATGCATGATTGTGATCACTGCGCAACCACGCAGGGCGGCTGTGATCTTTCCTGAGATCGGACCGGCAAGGTTTCCCGCGGCCTGTTTTTACAGACTTATGTCCCCGAACTGCATGCAGCCCTTCAGGGCGTGGTATCTTTCCTTGATCTCCGGCATCGTCAGTTTCTTGATCCTGTTGATGCTGAAGTCCTCGACGTTGAAGGAGGCCATGACGGTGCCCATGATGATCGCCTGTTTCACCGTCTCGGAAGTGGCCTCGCCGACGTTGGCGAGATAGCCCATGAAGCCGCCGGCAAAGGTGTCGCCTGCGCCGGTGGGGTCGAAGACGTCTTCCAGGGGATAGGCGGGGGCGAGGAAAACCTCGTCCCGGTTCATCATGAAGACGCCGTACTCGCCACGCTTGACGACGATGCATACGGGGCCGAGCTCGATGAGCTTCCGGGCTCCCTTAACGAGGTTGTGTTCCTTTGTGATCTCCCGCAGTTCCGCCTCGTTGATGACGAGCATGTCCACCCGGGCTATCACCTTCATGAGAGCATCGTACTTGTTCTCGATCCAAAAGTTCATGGTGTCGAGGACAAGGGCCGCCGGTCTTTCCACCTGATCGATGACGTGAAGCTGGAGCTCGGGGTCTATGTTGGCGAGGAATAGGAAGTCGGCGCTGCGGTAGTCTTCGGGTACCTTCGGCCTGAATGTCTCTATGACATTGAGCTCTGTCTTGAGCGTTATCGCCTGGTTGAGATCGTATCCGTACTTGCCTTCCCAGCGAAAGGTTTTCCCATGATCGACCTCGATTCCAGACATGTCGACGCTGCGCTCCTTGAGAAAGGAGATGCCCTCCATGTCGAAATCGCTGCCCACTGTGGCCACAATGCCTACATCGGTGAAGAAGCTGGCGGCATTGGTGAAGTGAAGGGCCGACCCCCCGAGGACATTGTCTGCCTTTCCGAAGGGGGTCTCTATGGAGTCATACGCTACCGTTCCCGCAACGAGAAGCTTGATCACGTTCCCATCTCCCAGGACGCGAGGTACGTCTTCTGCTCCGGCGTCAACGTGTCGATGGTGATGCCCGCCGAGGCGAGCTTGAGCATGGCCACCTGCTCATCTATGGCCTTGGGTACGGAGTAGACCTTCTTTTCCAGCTTCTTGGCGTTCTTCCACATGTATTCCGAGCAGAGCGCCTGGTTGGCGAAACTCATATCCATGACGTCCGATGGATGCCCTTCGGCGCAGGCGAGATTGACGAGCCTGCCCTCACCGAGTACGAATATCTTCTTCCCGTCCTTCAGGGTATACTCATCGATGAAGCCGCGGATCCGCCTTTTCGACTTCTTCATCTTTTCCAGGGCGTCCAGATCGAGCTCGACATTGAAATGTCCCGAGTTGCAGACCATGGCCCCGTCCTTCATCTTCTTGAAGTGTTCCTCGCGGATGACGTGGATGTCGCCGGTGGTGGTTACGAAGATATCGCCGATGGCCGCCGCCTTCCCCATCTCCATGACCTCGAACCCATCCATGTGGGCCTCAAGCGCCCGAAGGGGATCGACCTCGGCGACGACGACGTGGGCGCCGAGACCTTTCGCTCTCATGGTGACGCCCTTGCCGCACCAGCCGTACCCGGCAAGCACGAAGGTGGCGCCGGCAAAAAGAACGTTCGTGGCGCGCAGTATGCCGTCGATGGTGCTCTGGCCGGTGCCGTAGCGATTGTCGAACATGTGTTTCGTCAATGCGTCGTTGACGGCGACGACGGGAAACTGGAGAACGCCTTCCTTTTCCATGCTCTTCAAGCGGATGACGCCCGTCGTTGTTTCCTCCATGGAACCAACGACATCACTGACAAGGGCCTGTTTTTCCTTCTTGCCAAGCTTCTTGTACCATTTTTTGATGGTGTCATGGAGGGCCTCGGAGCGGTCGAAGGCGATCATGTGGAGGGCACCGACAAGATCGGCACCGTCGTCCATCGTGATATTGGGCATAAAGGCAAGGGCCTTCATGATGTGTTCGTAGTACTGGCGGTCCGTCTCACCCTTTATGCAAAAAGCGGGTATCTTGAAATGCTTGACGATGGCCGCCGCAACTTCGTCCTGGGTGCTTAAGGGGTTCGAGGCGCACAGCACCACGTCGGCGCCGCCCGCCTTCAAGGTTTTCATGAGATTCCCCGTCTCCGCCGTTACATGAAGACAGCAGGCGATCTTGACGCCCTTCAGGGGCTTCTTCTTCGCAAACCTCTCGGCGATCTGCCCCAGGACGGGCATCCTTCTTCCCGCCCATTCTATTCTTTCCAGCCCGGTATCGGCCAGTTTTATATCTTTTACATCATAATCCATTGTGTATTCTCCTTCACGTTTTCGCTGTACTCGAGGCCTATATTCCTGCCGCCTTTTTGATCTCTTCCACCATGTCCAGCTTCTCCCAGGTAAATTCCGGTTCGCTCCTGCCGAAATGGCCGCCGCAGGCCGTCATTTTGTAGATGGGCCTGAGAAGGTCCAGTCTCTCAATGATCTTTCTCGGCCTCATGTCGAAGAGATCGTTGACTATCCGGGCTATCTTGTCGGGGCTGATCTTGGAGGTTCCCTGCGTGTCTATCATGACGGACACAGGCTCCGCCACGCCGATCGTGTACGCTATCTGCAGTTCGAGCCTGTCGGCAACGCCTGCGGCAACGAGGTTCTTGGCGATGTAGCGCGCCATGTAAGATGCGCTGCGGTCGACCTTTGACGGGTCCTTGCCCGAAAATGCGCCGCCGCCGTGGCTTCCTACCCCGCCGTAAGTGTCGACGATGACCTTTCGTCCCGTCACGCCGCAGTCACCCTTGGGGCCGCCAACAACGAACCTTCCCGTGGAATTGATGAATATCTTCGTGTTGTCGTCCATAAGCTCCGCCGGAACGATCTTCCTGATGACCTCTTCCGTGATGCCCTCGCGTATCTTCTCGATGGTCACATCGGGGTTGTGCTGGGCGGCGATGACGACGGCATCCACCCTGATGGGCTTCCTGTCGATATACTCTACGGTCACCTGGCTCTTGCCGTCAGGGCGCAGAAAGGGAAGCGTCCCGTCCTTGCGGACGTCGGCAAGCTTCTTGATGAGCTTGTGGGCATACATGATGGACATGGGCATGAACTCAGCCGTCTCGTTGCAGGCATACCCGAACATGAGACCCTGGTCGCCGGCGCCCTGCTCGTGGTCGGATGTCTCGTTGACACCCATGGCGATGTCGGGCGACTGTTCGTCGATGGCCGTCAGGACCGCGCAGGTTTCCCAGTCGAAGCCCATCGAGGAGTCGTTGTATCCTATTCCCTTTACCGTCTCCCTGACTATCTCAGGGACATTGACGTAGCTCGATGTGGTGATCTCTCCGCCGACAAGCGCAAGACCCGTCGTCACGTATGTCTCACAGGCAACCCGTGCCCTGGGGTCGTCTTTGATGATGGCGTCGAGCACCGCATCGGATATCTGGTCGGAAACCTTGTCCGGATGTCCTTCGGCAACCGATTCGGACGTGAATAAAAACCTGCTCATTCCCATTAGTATGATCCTCCTTAACGTTTAGTCTTTATAGAATTTATCCTGCTATCCCCGGACCTTTGGAAAATCTCCGGGGAATAATCTTGCCATTTCGTTCTCTAGAAGAAGCTCCGCTTCCGCCGGCGAGTCCTTCTTCATGATCTCCTCCAGGAGCTCCCGGCAGTATCCGTGATCCAGTCCCCGTATGGTCTTCTTCGCCCGGGGTATGGAATAGGGGTTCATGCTTATCTCGTCAAGACCGAGGCCGAGCAGCACCGGAACATAGCGCGGCTCCCCCGCCATCTCCCCGCAGAGCGCAATGGTGATCCTGTGGGCGTGGGCATCGTCAACGGCCTTCTTGATCATCTTGAGGACGGCCGGATGGAGGGGCTCGTAGAGGTACGAGACGTATTCGTTGACCCTGTCTATGGCGAGGGCATACTGGATGAGATCGTTCGTGCCGATGCTGAAGAAATCGACCTCAGCGGCCAGCATATCGCTTATCATGCACGCCGACGGGACCTCTATCATGATCCCCGTCTTGATGTCCTTGTTGTAGGTGATACGCTTCCGCGAAAGCTCTTCCATGCACTCGGCGATGATGGCCTTTGTCCTGCGCACCTCTTCGATGCCCGAGACCATGGGGATGAGGATACGAAGAGGCCCATATTCGCTGGCCCTCAAGATCCCCTTCAGCTGCGCCTTGAAAAGGGGAATTTCCTTGATGCAGAGCCTTATGGCCCTCAAGCCCATCGCGGGGTTTATCTCCTTGGGCATCTCGATCTCGGAAACGAACTTGTCGCCGCCGATGTCGAGGGTCCTGATGGTGATGTACTGAAGGCTCTTCTTCTCGGCGAGCCTGCGGTAAATGTGGTAATGGTCCATCTCCGTGGGGAGATCACCCTTTCGTGAAAGGTAGATATATTCCGTCCTGTAGAGGCCGATGCCAACGGCCCCGTATTTTTCGACGATGTCCAGCTCGGCAAGGAGCTCTATGTTGGCGCCCACCCTCAGCCGGAAGCCGTCCCTTGTCTCCGCCTTGAGCCTTGCCACCCGGAGGTACTCCTTTTTCTGGTTCCTCAGATGGACCTGCTTGGCAATGTACTCTTTCTGAACCTCTTTGGCGGGGTTGATGATGACAACGCCATCGTCCCCGTCTATGATGACAAGGTCGTTGTTCTTGACGAGGCTCGTGACGTTCCCCACGCCGACGACGGCGGGGATCTCGAGGGCGCGTGCGACGATGGACGTATGGGAGGTCCTGCCGCCCACGTCGGTGGCGAAACCCGAGATGCGGTTGAGATTCAACTGGATCGTGTCGGCAGGCGAGAGATCGTGGGCGATGATGATGGATTTGCCCTTCACCGACCTGGAGCTTATGGGCGATGTCTTTCCCACAACGAGGATCCGGGCGAGTCTATCGTAGATATATTTTATGTCCTGGCCCCTTTCCCTGAGGTAGGGGTCTTCCACCTTGTCAAAGCTGGCGAGGAACCGGGAAACCACGACTTCCAGGGCCCATTCCGCATTTATCAGCTCGCTGCGTATCACGTCCATGACGGAATCGGTGAAGAAGGCGTCCTGCAGGATCAGGATGTGGGCATCGATGATGAAGGCGTGTTTCCTGACGTCATCGTCAGGGATGGAGTCCTTGATGTGATCGAGCTGATCAATGGCCCCCTGAATGGCGGCCTTGATGCGGCTTACCTCGCGCTCGACCTGGTGCGCCGTTATGGAGCGTTTCGCTATCGAAACCTTGCCCCGGTCGATGAGGCGCACCCTCCCTATGGTTATTCCCGAGGAGACGCCGATCCCTTTCAGGATCTTATTGACAAATATTTCTTCTTTCATTCTTCTTTAAATCCATCGTCGATAAGGCCTCCCAGTTCCAGGAAGGCCTTATCCTCATCCGCTCCCTCGATCTTGAGGATTATCTTGCTTCCCAAGGGGCAGGCCAGCATTAAAAGGCCCATGATGCTCTTGCCGTTCACCTGCATCCCGTCCTTTTCGACCATCACGTTGGAGTTGAACCTGGCCGCTGCCTTGACGAACATCGCAGCCGCGCGCGCGTGGAGTCCGAGCCTGTTCCTGATTGTAAATATCCCTTCCTGCATCGGTCTTTCAGTCCTTTTTTCTTGCCTTCAACACGTCCGTAGCGAGATATATGTTCTTCTGCCCGTACTGCGTGATGAAGCCGGCCAGCTCGTCGAGCGGCCGCCCCTCCCTGTATGTCACCAGCTTGATGAGCATGGGAAGATTCACTCCGGCCACCACTTCCACCTTTTCGTCCTCCAGGAAGGAAAGGCTGATGTTCGACGGGGTACCGCCGAACATGTCCGTCAGGATGATGACCCCGTCACCGGTGTCGCTGTTCTTAAGAGCCAGGACAATCTTTTCTTTTGTTTTCTCCACCTGATCGTCGGGGAAAATGTCGACGGCGATGAACTGTTCCTGTTTCCCCATGATCAATTCCGTGGCCGCCACCATCTCCCGCGCGAGATTGAAGTGTGCCACCACTACGAGACCCGTCATGTTGCCTCCTTACTTCTTGTCTATATCCCTGTGAACCGTGGACACACTATAACCCATGGTATTGAGCTGCTCCGCCAGTTCGCCGGCGATGAAGACAGACCGGTGCTTTCCGCCCGTACAGCCAAAGCAAACCGTGAGATAGCTTTTTCCTTCCTTCTCGAATAGAGGTATAAGGTACAACAAAAAATCTGAAAGAAAAAGGAAATATTTCTTGAATACTTCCTGTGACTTGATGAACTCCGTCACCTCACGGTCGAGCCCCGTCTGGTCCCGAAGATCTTCAACGAAAAAGGGGTTCGGCAGGAATCTCACGTCGAGGACTATGTCGGCCTCGAGGGGGAGCCCGAAGGCGTACCCGAAGGACATGATATTGATCTTCATCCGCTGCTCCTGCGCCCCGTATTTATGGAGCGCCAGGCGGCGCAGTTCATGGGGCGTCAGGTGGGTCGTGTCGATGACCTGATCGGCCATGTTCCTGAGCCACGTCATCAGCCTGCGCTCTTCCTTCAAGGCATCCTTGACGTTGGACGAGGCGAAGAGGGGGTGGGAACGCCTCGTCTCGCGGTATCTCCGCACGAGGCTCTCCTCGGAGCTTTCCAGAAAAAGGACCTTCGCGCCGAAATCCTTCTTGACCTTCTTGATGACGTCTTGCCCGTTCTCAAAAAAATCCCTGAGGCGCACGTCGATAACAAAGGCGCACTGCGTTATCTTCTCTCCCTCGTCGCGATTGAGTTCGAGGAATTTGAGGAGCAGTTGGATGGGAAAATTGTCGACACAAAAGAATCCTATGTCCTCGAGCGCCCGCAAAAAGGTTGTCTTACCGGAGCCGGAGATGCCGCTGACGATGAGGATGTCCTTCATTCCGCCTTGTCCTCCATGGATCTTTGCATTCTCTTCTCCAGCTCGATGACGGTGTTGATACCCTGCCTGCGGAGGATGAAATTGCGGCATGCCAGTTCGATGATCGCCGAGACGTTCTTGCCGGAACTGATGGGTATCTTGACAAAAGGCAGATCGACACTGAGCACCTTGTACCTGTCTTCCCTCAAACCCACGCGCTCGCACTCGAGGGACGTGTCCCAGTCGAAAAGCTCGATGACAAGATCTATCTTCTTCTTGTCGAGGACCGCCGACACCCCGAAAAGGTGGCGGATATCGACAATGCCGACACCCCGTATCTCAAGAAGACTCTTTATCATCTCCGGTGCCTCGCCATAGAGATCGATGGCACCGGTCTTCCTGACATGGACGGCGTCGTCCACGACAAGGCGATGGCCCCGCATGATGAGCTCGAGGGCATTCTCGCTCTTGCCGATGCCGGGCCTTCCCATAATGAGGGCACCCACGCCGAGAATATCCATCAGCACGCCGTGGACGGTGGTCGACGGGGCAAGCTTCTCATCGAGAAGCTTTGTTATCCTCTCGATGAATATCGATGTGACGAGTTTTGTCCGTAGAAGGGGAATGCCCTTTTCCTCGGCGGAGACCACGAAGAACTCGGGGATCTTCAGGTTCCGCGAGATGATGAAGCACACCACGTTGTTCCTGCAGAGCTCCCTGATGATCCGCTTGCTCTCGGCCTCCGCAAGCGACCTCAGGTAGGAGATCTCGATATTGCCCAGTATCTGGACCCTGTGGGGGTGGAGGTAGACCATGTGGCCCGTTATGACAAGACCGAGCTTCTGGATCCTTGGGTTGTAGATCTTGCGGGCAAGACCCTTCTTCCCCGCAAGGACCTCGAGTTCCAGTCCATAAAGTTCGTCATCTACAAGCCGTTGAACCTCTATTCCCTTCATGCGCCTTTTTCCGCGGGATCATTTCTCCGACCGGGGACATTTCGCGGCCCGTCCCTGGCGCGGCCCTCTACAGCTTTTCGTCCTCTTCCACGATGCTCTCGTACAGGCAATGGGCATCGGGGGCCTTAAGCAGCTTCTTTCTGAAGGAGGGGTCGCGAAGGATCTTCGAGATCCGCGACAGAACCTTCAGGTGGAGACTCGCTGAGTCCTCGGGGGCGAGGACCAGAAAGAAAAGGTGCACCGGTTCCCCGTCGGCGGCATCGAAATCGACGCCCTCCCGGGAACGGCCGAACGCCACGAGGACGCTGCCCGAACCTTTCATCTTGCCATGGGGGATGGCTACCCCATCTCCTATACCCGTACTCCCCAGGGCCTCCCGCTCCATGATGATCCTGACCACGGGTTCAATGTCCTGTATGAGCCCCGCGGCCTTAAGCTGTTCTGCAAGCTCGGCGAGGATCTCTTTTTTGGTCTTCCCTTTGATATCGGAGATGACCGATGATTCTCTCAATATCTCTGTAAGCCTCAAGACCCCTTCCCCGCAGTTTCAATGAGGCTGAATTTTCCATCCTTCCTTTTGTAGACGATGCACACGTTGTCTCCCTCCCGTTCCCGGAAGACCATGAACATGTCTCCCGACGCCTTGAGCTGCATCACGGCCTCTTCGGGATCCATGGGCTTGGCATCAACGGTCCTCGACACGATGATGCCAAATTCCTCCACGTCAGGTGTCGCGACGGGGCGTTTCGACTTGCTCTCGCGGTATTCCTTCATCTTGTCGCGGTATTTTGTAAGCCTCCGTTCGAGCTTGTCCAGTATCTTGTCGATCGCCGCATAGATATCATCCATGACCTCGTGTGCATTAATGACGACCCCATTGATGGTGAACATGACATCGATACGCTGGCGATACTTCCGCTCAAGGGAGATGACCACGTGTATGTCGAGAGGCGTCTCCACGTACTTCTGAAGACGGGAGAGCTTGTCTTCGACATATCGCCTTACGTCTTCGCTGGTATCAACGTGCCTGAAGCTGGTTGTGATATCCATAGTGCCTCCGCTCATAAAAATAAGGTTGGCGTGCACCAACCTTGGAGCTTATTAATAACAGATATGCCGGATGGTGTCAATCCAATTCCCCGAAAGTATTACGTTAATTCATCAAGCAGCGCGTCGGCTCAATGAACCTCTCCTGTATCCGGAATCTGTTCCCTTAGTCCATCACCGTCCTTTCCCTTGAAGACCGTATGTTGAGTATCTCCCTGTATTTCGCGATAGTGCGACGCGCTATGTTGATATCGTAGCGCGATTTCAGGATGTGGGCTATCTCGTCATCGGTAAGGGGCTTCTTCTTTTCTTCCTTTTTCACCAGTTCCGCCATGAGGTCCATAACGACATTCGTGGAGAGAGGTTCTCCTTCTCCCCTGTTGATGCTCGTAGGGAAAAAGAATTTCATCTCGTACACGCCGTGGGGGGTGCTCATGTATTTGCTCGTCGTTATGCGGCTTACCGTGGATTCGTGAACCCCCACGTCCTGCGCAACGTCCTTGAGGATGAGGGGCTTCAAGGACCGAAGGCCTTTTTCGAAGAATTCACGCTGGAAGTTCACGATGCTCTGGGCGACGAGAAAGAGCGTCCTTTGCCTCTGCTGGATGCTCTTGATGAACCACTCCGCCTGCTTCATTTTGTTCTTTATGTATCTTTTCGTCTCGCCGCTGACCTTCCTGTCCGTTGCGAGCCCGAGGTAGTAACGGCTCATCCTGAGCTCGGGGATATCATCGTTATTGAGCGCGATGTCAAACCCTTCTTCGCCTTTGACGATATAGACGTCGGGAACAACATAGGCTATGAATTCGTCGCTGAAGTTCCTCCCCGGCTTCGGATCGAAGGATTTGATCTTCTCGAAGACCTCCTTGATGCTCTCTACGGGAAAACCGGTGGTCTTTGCTATCCCCTTGAGATTGTTGTGCTGAAAGAGGTCGAAATGATTGGCGACAAGGCTCTCGAAGACGGGGTCTTTCTCCCCCGACACCTCGTATTGAATGAGGATGCATTCCTTCAGGTCCCGGGCGCCGACCCCGACGGGGTCAAGCTTCTGCACCTTTTTCAGGACGGGCTCCAGCGCCTCCACCGGGAAGCCGGAATCCTCCGATATCTCTTCAAGGCCGCATATGAGATACCCATTGTCGTCAATGTTCTCTATGATCCATTCCGCAACCACCCGTTCGCGGGGGTTGAAATCTGAAAGGCCTATCTGCCACCTGAGGTGGTCCCTGAGGTTGTAGGTCTTTCTCACCATATTCTCGTAGTCGGGTGCTTCTTTTTCCTCCCCGGGAAAGTAGTCCTCCGACGGCGAATAGCGTTCCAGGAGCTCCTGTATCTCCCTTTTCTCGTCCTGACTCTCCTCGGCCTCCTGCTGCGGCTCTTCGTCGCCGATCTCCAGAATGGGGTTTTCCTTCATTTCCAGATCGATCGCCTCCACGAGCTCCAGCTTGGAGAGCTGCAGGAGCCGGATGGCCTGCTGCAGCTGCACCGTCAGGACGGGCGAGAGCCGCTGTGTCTGTTTAAGTTCCAACATCGATGTTGAATTCCTCGCCAAGATATACTTCTCGTACGATCCGGTCCTGGGCCACGCTCTCCGGCGTGCCCTCCAGAAGGACCTTTCCCGCATTGACCACGTAGGCCCTGTCGCATATGGGCAGCGACTCGCGGACATTGTGGTCGGACAGCAATATGCCGATGCCCCGTTGTTTGAGGCCGAAGATTATTTTTTTCAGGTCCGAAACGGAGATGGGGTCTATGCCCGAGAAGGGCTCGTCGAGGAGCATGAAATGCGGGGACGTCATGAGCGCCCGCGCTATCTCGAGGCGCCTTCTCTCCCCTCCCGAGAGGGAGTCGGCGCTGTTGCCCGCCAGGTGTTCCAGCTTGAATGACTCGAGTATCTCTATGACGCGGTGGTTGATGCCGTCGGAGTCGGTACCCAGAAACTCCAGGATGGCCTTAAGGTTATCCCTGACGGTCATCTTCTTGAAGACCGAGGGTTCCTGCGGCAGATAGGTTATTCCCTTGCGCGCCCTCATGAACATGGGCAGCTCGGTGATGTCCTCGCCGTTGAGGAGGATCTTGCCGCCGTTGGGCTTTATGAAGCCGATTATCATATAGAAGGACGTCGTCTTCCCGGCTCCGTTAGGGCCAAAAAGCCCGACGATCTCGCCGGTCTCCATGTGCATGCTGATGCCGTCGACGACTTTTCTCGCGTTATACGTCTTCAAAAGGCCCTGTGCGGCCAGAGTAGCTTTCATTCCTGTTATTTTCCCTTTTCCATTCTTATTTTCGGCTTTTCAACAGACAGTTTCCCGTCATTCGTCGTGTAAATCACACGATCCCCTTTCATTTCCACGTTGTCCTTGAAAACCCTCGGAGATTGGGTGAACACTATCTTGCCTTCCTTAAAATGATATACTGCCTTCTCGCTTTTCGCAACAGTGCCTTTCGATATGACACGGACGTTGCCGTCCGCCTCGATGCGGTCTACTTCGTTATCGGTGCTGTATATATGGACGAGATCACATACCATGTTGAGGTCTTCTCCCTTGAGGATGACCTTTCCCTCGAGGATATAGGTGCTCTTCTGGAAATAATAGAGGAGCGTATCCGACTGGAAGCGGTATTGTGCCTTTTCCGTCGCTATTATGCCGCCCACGTCGGACAGAAGCCTCAGGGTCTCCTCGTTGGTATTGGCAAGGAGCCCGGTGCCGCGCATGTCGATCTTTTCCCCCTTGATATCCACCGCATCCTTGGTGGTCGTTATGCCATTCTTGAAGTCGAAATCCATGTAAGAGCTCTTGAGGGTGTACTCGCCCTTGTAGAAGACCTCCACGTTGTCGACCCTGCCTGATTCCTTCTCCGTATCCATGGAACCTTTCGTTCCCGTGAACTCTATGATGACGTCAGGCTTCGGCTTGTAGGTCCCCCGCAGGTCCTCGAGTTCGATAAGCGGCCTGTCTATGTACTTTCGGGCAACCTTCGCCGTCAGCTCCCAGTCGACAACACCGCGCCTCTCCCCCGTGTATTTCACATCCTTGAAAACGACGGCCTTGCTGTCATCCTTCACCATCCGGATGTCTTGTCTTTCAGGCTTGCTTATGAAGAAATACAGGGCAAGGAACAGGCTTGCCATGATACAAACAAGAGATATGAATATAATGATCTTTCTGTTGCTCATGCGTCCTCATATATGACGAAGGGAGGTCTCCCCGAAACGGCCGCCATCTATTTATACCACCTTGGCCCTGAGGAGGTCGTGGATGTGAATTATCCCCACGGGGCGTGCTTCTTCATCACCGACCACGAAAAGAGACGTGATCGAAAAATCCTCCATTTTCTTCAGGGCATGCGCGGCAAGCGCATCCCTGCTGACCACCTTCGGCCTCGGCGTCATCACATCGCCTGCCTTCTTCGCCAGGAGCGAATCGTCGTAGCGCTCGATGGCGCGCCTCAGATCGCCGTCGGTTATGATCCCCGCAAGACACCCCTCGCCGTCGTAGACCCCTGTCACGCCAAACCGTTTCGACGTTATCTCCAGGATGACGTCCTTCATGGACGTCTCTTCAGAGACTCCGGGGACCGCATCCCCGGTGTGCATGAGGTCCTCGACCCTCAGAAACAACTTCCTCCCCAGGGAACCCCCGGGGTGGAGCAGGGCGAAGTCCTCCACCTTGAAGGAGCGCCTTTCCATGACCGCTATGGCCAGGGCGTCGCCCAGGGCGAGGGTCGCCGTGGTGCTCGACGTGGGCACCACGTTGTAGGGACAGGCCTCTTCCACGTTGACGGCCAGGGCCACGTCGCCCAGCCGGGCTATCGTGGATGCGGCATCGCCCGTTATCACAACAAGGGGGATATCGAGGCGTTTTACCCAGGGTATGATCTTCAGCACCTCTTCCGTCTCCCCGCTGTTGCTGACGACGACAAGAACGTCGCCGCGCTGGAGCATCCCAAGGTCGCCGTGGAGCGAATCGGCGGGATGGACGAACAGCGCCGGCGTTCCCGTGCTCGAAAGGGTCGAGGCGATCTTTTTGCAAACAAGCCCCGATTTGCCCATTCCCGTCAGGACGACCCTGCCCGTGCAGCCGAATATGATCTCCGCCGCCCTGTTGAACGTCTCATCGAGGCTCTCCATGACCTTCATGAGGGCTTCGGCCTCTTTTCTCAGGACATCCTTTCCGGTTTTCAGGTGGTCCACAGGGCCTCCTCTATTCTCTTCAGGGTCCGAAGGACGGGAGCAAGCTCGTCGAGGGGAAGGGAATTGTCCCCATCGCAAAGGGCCATTTTCGGATCCGGATGGACCTCCATGAATATCCCTTCGATGCCGACGGCCACTGCGGCCCGCGCCAGAGGGACAATAAAACGGCTTTCGCCCCCGGAGCGGTCCGTCATCGCCGAGGGCTGCTGCACGCTGTGGGTCGCATCGAAGACGACGGGATACCCGAAGTCCTGCATGATGGGAATGGCCCGGAAATCATTGACGAGCGCGTGGTACCCGAAAGAGGTCCCCCGTTCGGTGACGATTATATTCCCGTTCCCCGTCGACTCCACCTTCCTGATGGCGTGCACCATGTCCCGGGGAGACAGGAACTGGCCCTTCTTTATGTTAACGGCCTTGCCCGTCCTGCCGCAGGCGGTGAGTATGTCCGTCTGCCGGGAAAGGAGCGCCGGCACCTGGAGAACATCGACGACCGCTGCGGCCGCTTCCGCCTCACCGGCGGAATGGACATCCGTCAGGACAGGCACGCCGAGCTCCGTCTTTACCTCTTTGAGAATGGCAAGCCCCTCGTCTATCCCGGGCCCCCTGAAACCCGATATGGATGTCCTGTTCGCCTTGTCGTAGGAGGACTTGAAAATGAACGGCACGCCGAGTTCCCCCGTTATCCGGGCAAGGCTCCGTGCCGTTTTCAGCGTTATGTCCCTACCCTCAATGACGCAGGGACCCCCGATAAAGACAAAAGGCCTGCGGCCGATGGTGACATTGCCGATGGTTATTTCTTTTTGCACTTCTGTCTCTCCTGCCTCCGTTTTAGCGAAGCCTTTATGAAATCCCGGAACAGCGGGTGCGGGTCAAAGGGCTTCGATTTGAACTCGGGATGGAACTGGCATCCGAGGAACCAGGGATGCCCCTTCATCTCCACGATCTCCACGAGCGTCCCGTCGGGGGAAATGCCCGATACGATCATACCGCTCTTCTCAAGGCGTTCGCGGTATTTCATGTTGAACTCGAAGCGATGGCGATGACGTTCATGCACGATGTCCTGCGCATAGGCCTTGTGCGCCAGGCTGCCCGGCTTGAGGACACACGGGTAGGCGCCGAGCCTCATGGTCCCGCCCTTGTCGGAATACTGGTCGCGCCTTTGTACGTGGTTCTCCCTGTCCGTGAACTGTTCGATGAGGTATATAAGGGGGTGCGGCGTCTTTTCGTTGAATTCGCAGCTATTGGCGTCCCTGCAATCCGCAAGGTGGCGCCCTATCTCCACGACGGCAAGCTGCATGCCGAGGCAAAGGCCGAAGAAGGGTATCTTCTTTTCCCGCGCGTGCTCGATGGCATTGATCTTTCCCTCGATGCCGCGGTCCCCGAACCCGCCGGGCACGAGGATGCCGTCGACGCTGAAGAGGTCCGCGGTTATCCCCTTTTCGATGTCCTCGGAGTCGACATACCGGATGTTCACCTTGCAGTCGTTGGCGATCCCGCCGTGGACCAGGGCCTCGTTGAGGCTCTTGTAAGAGTCCTTGAGCTTGACATACTTCCCGACGAGGGCAATGTCCACCTCTTTCTTCGGGTGCTTTATGGTGTCGCCGATGGCCTCCCACTTGGAGAGGTCCGGCTTCTTGGCCCAGATATTGAGAAGCTTCGTTATCTTGTCGTCGAGCCCTTCATTGTGGAAGGCAACGAGGACCTCATAGATGATGTCGGCGTCCTTGGCGGCGATGACGGCGTCCTTCTCGACGTTGCAGAAAAGGGAGATCTTGTCCTTGAGCCCCTGGGAGAGGGCCCTTTCGGTCCTGCACAGGAGGATGTCCGGCTGGATGCCTATCCTTCTGAGCTCGTTCACGCTGTGCTGGGTCGGCTTCGTCTTCATTTCGTCGGCGGTTTTGATGAAGGGGACCAGCGTCAGGTGGACAAAGAGTGAGTTCTCCTTTCCGAGGTCGTTGCGGAGCTGGCGTATCGCCTCAAGGAAGGGCAACCCTTCAATGTCGCCCACGGTGCCGCCTATCTCGACGATGACCACATCTATGCCTTCGTCCACGTCGAGGACCCGGCGCTTTATCTCGTCCGTGATGTGGGGGATGACCTGAACGGTGCCGCCGAGGTATTCTCCCTTCCGTTCCCGGGAAATGACCGTATCGTAGACCTGTCCCGTGGTGAAATTGCATTTCTTCGAGAACGCCGCCGTGGTGAAGCGCTCATAGTGCCCAAGGTCGAGGTCTGTCTCGGCCCCGTCCTCGGTCACGAAGACCTCGCCGTGCTGAAAGGGGTTCATCGTTCCCGGATCAACGTTGATGTAGGGATCAAGCTTCTTTATAGTGATGGTGAGCCCCCGGGATTCGAGAAGCGCACCGATGGACGCGGCTGCTATGCCCTTTCCCAGCGACGACACCACGCCGCCAGTCACGAAGATGAATTTCTGTCTCATTGTTCTTTTCCCCCTATAAGTACCCTCACCATCTCTTCGCCGCTTATCACCGCCCCGCCTGCTTCCTCGTCGTAGTCCCTGCCCTCGCCGCCGACTCGTTCGTTCCTGTCATAGACTGCGAAGGGCACCGGCGTGGCATAATGGGTCCTCATCGTGATCGGCGTGGCATGGTCGGTGACGATGAGAAACCGCGTATCCCTTTCCGCTTCCTTCAGAAGGACGCCGAGCACATCCCTGTCGATGTGCTCTATGGCCTTTATCTTTTCGGGGATATTGCCGCTGTGGGACGCCTCGTCGGGCGCCTCCACGTGGATGTACACTATGTCGTGGTCCTCGAGCAGCTTCATGGCCGCCCGGGCCTTTGCGCCGTAATCGGTGTCAAGGTACCCTGTTGCCCCCTCGACGACGGGGGTGGTGAATCCCACGAGGCTCGAAATGCCCCGCACGAGGTCCACGGCACAGACCGTCGCCCCGGCAAGGCCGAATTTTTCCCTGAATGGCGGCAACGCCGCCCTTTTCCCCTGGCCCCAGAGCCAGATGCTGTTCGCCGGAAGCTTGCCGGCGTCGATACGCCTGCTGTTGAGGTCGTGAGATCCCAGTATCTCCCGGGAGCGGTCCATGAGAGAGAGGATCGTAGCCGCCCCTTTGCCGGCGGGAAGGTGCCCGGCGGTATCTTTTCCTGTTATATCGTGCGGCGGAGTCGTCGAGAGCTCCCAGGCGCCGCCCTTCCATATCATAATGTGGCGGTACCCGACCCCGGGGAAAAAGGTTATCTCGCCGGTCCCCAGCTTTTCGTTGAGGGACTCGATAAGGACTCCTGCCTCTTCGGTGGAGATATGCCCCCCGGAATAGTCGCACATTGTGTCGCCGCCGCCCGTCCCGATATTGACAAGATTGCACCGGAAGGCGACATCGTCGGGACCCATGGGTATGCCCATGCCGAAGGCCTCTATCGGGGCCCGTCCCGTGTAATAGAGCGCCGGGTCATAGCCGAAGATGGACATTCCCGCCACGTCGCTGCCGGGAGGAAAACCGTCGGGTACGGTCTTGACCCTGCCTCTTATGCCCTTTCGGGCCATCATGTTCATGTTCGGCTTGTCTGCGGCCATGAGCGGCGTCTTGCCCCCGAGTTCATCGAGGGGAAAATCCGCCATGCCGTCGCCGATAAGTACAACATATTTCATGCGTTACCACACCCCGAGCGGTCGAGTGGTCTCTGGGCCTCTCACAAATTGCCTTCCTCGATCCTTATATGAACGCTCTCTCCTTTCGTAAAGGAAAGCCCGTCTATTTCCCTCTTTGCCTTCCCGAGACCCTCTTCGGAGGCATCGTGAGTGACCATCACCACGGGGACATAGCCGCTGAGCTTCCGACCCCGTTGCGTCACCGCCGATATGCTTATCCTGTATTCCGACAGGATGCCGGATATCTTCGAAAGCACGCCCGGCCTGTCCTGGGCCATCACCCTGAGATAGTAGGGAACCGGGGAGGCCTTGCCCTCCTTGAACCTGCCCGCGACGGTGAGGCCCCGGGGGCACTTTAAGCTCCCCCCATCGAAGATCCTCTTCGCGATGTCGACGATGTCGCTCACGACGGCGCTTCCCGTCGGTTCGCTTCCCGCGCCCTTTCCATAGAAAAGGTTGGGACCCACCATATCGCCCACGATATAGACGGCGTTATAGACGCCGTTCACGCTGCTCATGGGGTGATTGACGGGCAGCATCGCCGGCTCGACGCGGGCCTCGATTCCCGTGCCCAGCTTCTTCGCAATGGCGAGGAGTTTTATCTTGTACCCGAAATCCCGTGCAAAACCGATATCGACGGGGTCTATGCTGGAGATGCCCCGCGTCGTTATCCTGTCCATGGTAATGGGCGAGGCGAACGCAAGCCTCACCAGCAGGGAGAGCTTGTGCGCGGCGTCTATCCCCTCGACATCGAAGGTGGGGTCCTTCTCCGCATACCCCTTTTGCTGGGCGTCCTTGAGGGCCTCTGCGAAGGATATGCCCTCCTCCGTCATCCGCGAGAGGATGTAGTTGCTCGTGCCGTTCAGGATCCCCAGGATGTAGGTCAGGTCGTTGCCGACGAGACCATCGCGGATCGCCCGGATAACGGGGATGCCCCCGCATACGGAGGCCTCGAATCCGATCTCGCACCCTTTCCTTGCGGCAAGACCGAAAAGGTCGGCGCCTCTTTCCGAAAGGAGCGCCTTGTTTGCCGTCACGACCTGCTTCCCGAGGTTGAGCGCAGCGATGATGAAATCGCTGGCTGGATGCACGCCGCCGATGAGCTCCACGACTATGTCTACTCTCTCGTCGCGGATGAGCTCCATGGCATCGGAGGTCACGGTGCCCCGCGCCAGGCCTTTTCCCTTTATCTTGCGCGGATCCACCTCTGCCACCCTGACGACGCCGATATCGACGCCCGTTCTTTTGCGAATGAGTGCGGCGTGCTCCGTCAAGATCCGGTATGTGCCGGCCCCTACTGTTCCCAGTCCTATAATTCCTATTCCGATCATGATCTTCCCGTGGGGTAAAGGAAATTCCTGATCCCCTTCACCGCTTGTTTTATCCTGTGCTCGTTCTCTACAAGAGCGAACCGCACGTATCCTTCCCCGAACTCACCGAAGCCGATCCCCGGTGATGTGGCCACCCTGGCTTCCTTGAGAAGAAGCTTCGAAAACTCGATGGACCCCATCGCTGCGAACTGCTGCGGTATCCTTGCCCAAACGAACATGGTGGCCCTCGGCTTATCAACCTCCCACCCGAGACGGCATAGCCCTTCACAAAGCACGTCGCGCCGCGCCCTGTATCTTTCGACGATATCGGGCACGTCCTTGTCGCCTTCATTGAGGGCGATGATGGACGCGATCTGGATGGGCTGAAAGACACCGTAATCGAAGTAGCTCTTTATCCTGCCCAGGGCGTTTATCATCTTCCTGTTGCCCACCGCGAACCCGACCCGCCAGCCGGCCATGCTGTAACTTTTCGACAGGGAGAAGAACTCCACCCCCACATCCTTCGCGCCGGCGACCTCGAGAAGGCTCGGCGCCCTGTAGCCATCGAAGACGAGGTCGGCGTAGGCGAGGTCATGGACGATCATCATGTCATGTTCCTTCGCGAACTGGACTATCTTTTCAAAGAAGTCCCTTTCTACCACCTCCGTGGTGGGGTTGTGGGGAAAACTGATGATGAGCATTCGTGGCAATGGCCACGTTGTCTTCACGGCGATGTTGAGCCTTTCGAAGAACTCCTCCTTCGGCAGAAGCGGGATGGTCCTTAAGTCTCCCCCGGAGATGACCACCGAATAGGAGTGGATGGGGTAGGCCGGATTAGGGACGAAGACGATCTCCCCCTGACTGATGGTGGCAAGCACGAGATGCCCGATGCCTTCCTTGGCGCCCATGGTGACGACAACCTCTTCCTCGGGGTCGACGTCCACGTTGTAGCGCCTCTTGTACCAGCCGGAGACAGCGCTGCGAAGGTTGGTTATACCCCGCGTTGCGCTGTAGCGGTGGTTCCTGGGGTTCCGTGCCGCCTCGACGAGCTTCGAAACGATGTGTTTGGGCGTCGGCAGGTCGGGGTTCCCCATGCCAAGGTCAATGATATCCTCACCTCTTCTGCGCGCCTCTATAAGAAGCTCTCGCACAATGCCGAACACGTAGGGCGGCAGTCGGGATATCCTGTAAAAGTCTTCCATTTATGTTGAAAATTAACACATTCCCCGGGATACAATCAACACAAAAGCCAAGCAAGAATTGGGCCAAAGAGGCGGGTAACGGGTAATGGACCAATGGAAGACGGGGACCCTCCACCTGCCGCCCATCACCCGTTACCCGCCTTTCTACAGCTTATAGCCGAACTTTCTGAGCATCTCCTTCCGGGCCTTCTTGTCGTCGTCCTTTTCTATGCCTGCAGGTCTTGCGCCGTCGATGACGCCCATGATGCCCCGGCCATCGCCCGTTTCGGCTATCACGATGTCCAGGGGGTTTGCGGTGGCGCAGAAGATCTGGCACACCTCCTGGCAGGCCTTCACCGCATTGAGGACGTTGATGGGAAAGCCGTCTCTCATGAATATAACAAAGGTGTGCCCACAGGAGAGCATAAGAGAGGTCTCGGCGGCAAGCTTCGCGAGGTCCTCGTCGTTGCCTTCGTACCTCACAAGGCAAGGCCCGCTGGCCTCGGAAAAGGCGACGCCGAACTTCAGGGACGGCGCCGAACCAATGAGTATCTCATAGAGGTCCTCAACAGTCTTGATAAAATGGGACTGCCCGATGACGATGTTCAACCCTTCCGGTATATCGATTCTAACGGTTTTGAGTTCCATCCTGCCTCCTCTTAAGATGATAATGACCAATAACCAAACCACAATGACCAAAAAATAACCAATTTACCAAATTACAATAACCAGACAAAAGCGTAAACAAGAACAGCATGATATTCTATTGGGCGTTATCATTGGTTTCTTTCCCTTGGTTATTGTAATTGGGTCATTGGTCATTCTCTTTATTAAAGGGTTCTTCCTTCCCGAAGTCGGGCACGAAAAGTCGGGAACTTTCCGGTTCCTGGATGAAAACGTTTTCGAAACCATTGTTAATAAGGAAGGAAACTACCTCGTCGTACTCTTCCTGTCTGATCTTTCTGCGGAGCATCGGGTACCTTCCCGAGTGGTGCAGGGGGAGATATTGGGACATGAGACCGATCCAGGTCTGTGTCCCCAGGTTTTCGCGGATCCAGTCAAACACCTGCCGCGACCCGGCAAGTCCTCCCGGCAGGACAAGGTGGCGCACCAGGATGCCCTTTTTAGCGATTCCTTCCTCGACAACGAGGTCCCCGACCTGGCGCTTCATCTCCATGATGGCCGCCCGGGCACATTCGGGATAAGGCGCCTGTCCTGCGGCGCCGGAAAGCTTCTGCGCGATAACGGGGCTCCAATATTTGAAATCGGGGAGATAGATGTCGATAAGCCCGTCGAGAGACCTCAGCGCATCGATGCTGTCGTAGGCGTTCGTGTTATAGAGAAAGGGTATCCCGATCCCCCTTTCTTTCGCCTCTTTGATGGCCGCCGCGATGAACGGGACATAGGGCGTGGGGCTCACGAGGTTGATGTTGTGGCAACCCGTTGCCTCCAGGGAAAAAAACATGGCAACGAGCTCTTCGAGGCTTACCGTCTTGCCCTGCCCCTCGTGGCTTATCTGGTAGTTCTGGCAGAAGACGCAGCGAAGGTTGCAAAAGGAAAAGAAGATATTCCCCGAACCCCCTGTCCCCGTTATGGGCGGCTCTTCCCCGAAATGGGGCCCGAAATGGGCCGCCATGATATCCGCACCGGCCCCGCAGAACCCCCGATCACCGCCGGGCCGGTCGGCGCCGCAGCGACGCGGGCAAAGGATACAAGGAGCGAGCATGGAAAGGTCGGTCTTCATCCGCAATAGTATAGCAGAAACGAGGGGGCGGGTGATGGGTTCCGGATCATACCTGTCCAAGATAAATTTACGGCAGCGGACAGGCAAACCCTCTGGGGCACCTCACGAAAGTTCCCGGAGGGTCCAATGACCAAAGGAGAACCGGCGCCACTGTATCGCTTTTCTCACAGCCCCAGAAACTGGATCATCAAACCGCAGGTGAGGATGGTCAGCCCGGCTATGGCATGAGTGTAACGCTCGGCCCGATCGAGCACCTTGAAGCTTAAGCCCGCCCTCATGAGCAGCACCGCCGCCATCATCGTCGCTATCGTCACAACCCCGAATGTCAGGCTCACCATCGCCACGCCCATAAAGCTTTTCCGGGCAGCAGGATAAATGAGGAGCGGGATCAGGGGTTCGCAGGGGCCAAAAACAAATATTATGAAGAGGACCCAGGGGGTAAGGGTCTTTTTGCCTTCTTCGTGAAGATGGGCGTGGTTGCCGTGGTGCGTATGCTCATGCTCGTGAACGTCGCCGGCACCGTGGAAGTGGACATGTTTATGGGGTCTGTTGAGGATCGCCCGCCTGATCCCCCACGCGCTGTAGGCGAGGCCGAAGGCGATGAGCAGCCATGCCGCCACCGTCCCCCGGGTGGATTCTATGAACTCGAGCTTCTCCAGGGCAACCCCCAGGGCAACCCCTGCGAGGCCGAGAACGATGGAGCTCAGTATATGCCCCAGGCCGCACGAGAAGGTAACCGCCGCGGTCTTCAGGGTGGACCATTTTCTTGACCAGGAGAGCATCACAAAAGGCACATAGTGGTCGGGACCGAAAAGCGTGTGAAAAAAGCCTATCGATACGGCGGCGATGAGCAGTGCGGACAGTTCAGGAGACATAGTGGTCCTTGAGATTGGTCTTAACGGGGGGCATAGGACGTATGGGACATATAGGACGCATGGCACCTGTTGTAGTTTCGTGTCATTATAATAACTTTGCAGCCGCTTGTCCACATCGACGATCCCTCCCCGTCCGGTCTTTCCTTGAACCTTGAACCGTTTTTATTCTATCCCGACGTGTACCAGCTTCGGTTGCAATGTTTTCACTATGTCGCCGGGGTCCATTGCGATGAGGTAGCCGCGCCTCCCGCCGTTGATGTAGATCTTCGGGAGGGCGAGGATCGTCTCTTCCATGTAGACGGGCATGGCCTTGCGGGTGCCAAAGGGCGAGGTGCCGCCGACCATGTAGCCCGAGTGCTTCTGTGCCGTCTCGGGCGTGCATGGTCCCACCTTTTTGACGCCGATAATGCGGGCGAGATCCTTGGTGGAAACCTCTTCGTCGCCATGCATGAGAACGACAAGGGGCTTTTTGTTCTCGTCCTCCATAATGAGGGTCTTTACCACCATGTGCTCATCGACGTGATACTGTTTCGCGAACGTCGAGGTGCCGCCGTGCTCCACATACTGATAGGGATGCTCCGAGAACTCTATCTTCCTGTCCCGAAGGAACCTGATGGCGGGAGTGACATGTGTCTTGTCTTTGCTCATCGACAACCTGGAGAGAAGATAATGATCAATGACCAGACAAAAACAAGACCGGCATGATATTCACTTTGACGTCGTCATTAATTCTTTTCGTTTCATTGGTTATTATCTGCCCCTGCCATTTCTTTTATGTTCAAATGTATAAACCTCTCCCCCATCTCCATCTTCACCACCGGGGAAGCGATTATTCTTGCGCCGTTATCCTTCTGGAAGGGGCCTTTTGTTGCGTAAAAGCCGTACCACGTCCTGTTGCTGCCGTCCGTGATCCTTGTCCGGCCGCTTGGTGCCGCGATAACGCCTGCGGCCTCGAAGAGCAGGTTCGGGCGGGGATTGCCGATGCCGAAGGGGCCGAGGTCTTCCAGACCGTCCATTGCCTCCGTTGTCAGTTCGTCGAATCCCGCCGCGGTGTCAATCTGCACCACGCGTTTCCGCGAAATGATGGTTCCCTCCACCGCTCTTTCGAACGCCTCGGCGAAGAGGGGAAGGTTCCCCTCTTCCAGGGAGATGCCGCACGCGTACTTGTGCCCCCCGTATTTCAGAAGGAGGGGCGAAAGGGAGCATATGGCCTCGAAGAGGTCCATGCCGTCGCCACCCCTGCCGGAGCCCTTCCATATGCCGTTGACCCGGGTGATGACGATGGCCGGTTTTCCGAACTGTTCCGCCAGCTTTTGGGCAACTATCCCCAGAACGCCTGCGTGCCATTTCTCGTTAAAAACGACGATGGTCTTTTTGGCTGAAAGACCGCCCGTCCGCAGGGAGTTCATAATCTCCTCGTGGATCTTTTTCTCCAGCCTTTGCCGTTCGCTGTTCGCCTTCTGAAGTTCCGCGAGCAGGCCGAGGGCTGTGTTTTCGTCGGGCGAGACGAGGAAGTCGAGGGATTTGTGGGGGCGTGAGACCCTGCCCGTGGCATTGATCCGGGGAACGATGACAAAGCCGAGGGCGAATTCGTTGACGAGACCCTTGGGGACGAGCCTGTTCCCCAGCATCGATCGCAGCCATGCCCTTGGTTTCTTGTTCATGACCTCCATCCCGTGGCGCACCAGGATCCTGTTGTCCCCGAGGAGCGGCACCATGTCGCCAACGGTTCCCACGGTCACGAGGTCAAGCTCTTTTTTCAGGTTGATATGTGCCGGGATGAGCCCCTTTTTGTGCATCACCCGGCGCAGGCCGAGGAGAAAGAAAAAGGTGACGCCGCACGCCGCCAAATCCCTCGTGGGAAACAGGGAGTCCTTGCGTTTGGGGTTTATGACGGCGACAGCCGGGGGAACCTCCGCTCCCATCTCGTGGTGGTCTATGACAATGGTATCCATGCCAAGGCGGCGGGCATGGGCTATTTCCTCGGCATTGGAGGCACCGCAGTCAAGGGAGACGATAAGGCCCACCCCCTGTCTCGCCAGGTCCCCGATCTTGTCGATACTGAGCCCGTATCCTTCCTCCCGGGTGGGTATGTGGACGACGGGCGATATCCCGAGATGAAGGAGGAAATTGAACATCAGGGCAAGGCAGGAAACCCCGTCGGCATCGTAGTCACCCCAGATGCAGATCCGCTCCCCCTTGCTGACCGCATCGATAAGCCGCGCGATGCCCTTGTCCATATCGGGCAGCAGGAAGGGGTCGGACAGGTCATCGAGTCGCGGCTTCAGGAAGACGCCTGCTTCATCGGACGTCCTTACCCCCCGGGCGACAAGGATGCGCGCAATGAGGGGGGGCAGGCCGAGGCCTTCCGCTATGTCACGGGCGAACCGGGCGGCGTCCTTTTCCTTCATGCCCTCAAGAGCGACACCGACCGGCACGCCGCTATTATCCATGGGTGGTCCCTACAATCGCGGATATGTCGCCGCAACGGGACTTGTCGAGCCACGAATCGAGTCCGGCTATGATCTTTGGCATGGTGAACGGGTCTATGAATGTGGCGGTCCCGATCTGAACGGCCCTGGCTCCCGCCATGAAGAACGCCAGGGCATCATCGGTGTCCATTATCCCCCCCACGCCGATGACGGGTATGGGAACGGCCTGGGAACATTCGTGAACGGCACGCAGGGCAACGGGTTTCAGGATGGGGCCCGAAAGACCGCCCTTTAAGGGAACCTTCCGGTTTTTCACGTCAACGACCGCCGCCGGCATGGTGTTAATAAGCGTCAGTCCGTCGGCGCCCCCTTCATGGGCGGCGCGGGCGATCTCGGCCAGGTTCTTTACTTCCGGTGTCAACTTGGCGATAAGGGGTATCTCTGTGACCGCTCTTACGGAGCGCACAATGGTGTGGACAGCTGAGGCCTCTTTTCCAAAGCTGATCCCGCCTTTCTTGATATTGGGACAGGAAAGGTTCATTTCCAGGGCGATGATGAGGTCGTGGGGTTCTATACTCCTCGCGCAGGACAGGTATTCCTCTTCGCTGAAACCGAAAAAGTTGACGATGACGGGACACTTTTTCTCAACGAAGAAAGGGAAGTAACGGGAGAAGAAAAGGTCGACGCCGACATTCTGGAGGCCAATGGAGTTTATCATCCCGCAACGCTCCTCCCAGACACGGGGGGTCGCGTTGCCATGGTGGGGCTTCGCGGAGAGACCCTTCGTTACATAGGCCCCCATTGTTTCCACTGCCCAGAGGGGCTCTATCTCGACACCGTACCCCAGGGTGCCCGATGCGTTCATGACGGGGTTCTTGAGCCTCTTTCCGAAAAGGTCTACAGCGAGAGATCCCATAGGCTGAATACCGGTCCTTCCTTGCACACCCGTTTATAGGGACTTGCCTCGTCCCTCGTGGCGACGACACAGCCGAAACACAACCCCATGCCGCAGGCCATTCTCTCCTCAACGGAAACCTGGCAGGGGATCCCGTGGGGTTCGAGGAGGGTCTTCAGGCTCTTCACCATGCCCTGCGGGCCGCAGGCGAAGACCTCCGGGCTCTTCCCCCGGTACTCGCCGAGATGCTGCCCCAGGAGGCCTACCACGTCGCCCGCGAATCCGCTGGACCCGTCCATGGTCGACGCGAAGACCTCCGGCCCTTCAAGGTCTTCGGCCATGCGAAGCTCTTCTTTTCCCGTGACACCGAGGAACAGGGTCGCCCTGTCTCCCAGGCGCCTCAGGAGCATTCTGACGCCGGCATAACCGATCCCCCCGGCAACGACGAGGCGGGTGGTCCCTTTTGTCACCGTAAAGCCATGACCCAGGGGGCCGAGGACCATGACGGGCGCCTTCCTGCCGGCGGCGCTTAAGGCGTCCGTTCCCTTGCCGACAACACGATACACGACCGTCAACGTTCTACCCTGGGAGTTGTAGATACTGAAGGGCCTTCGCAGGAATATCTCCCCGTCAGGGATCTTCAACATGACGAATTGCCCGGGCGACACCTTGCCGAGAGGCCTCTCAAGGCTTACCCTGAGACGCCGGTAGCCGGCCGCAACGCAACCGTTCTCTATGATCTTTCCCGGAATGTCATCCATGCTTTCTTCTGTCCCCGGTGGAATATACCATTATTACATAAAGGCCGACACCTTCGGTAAGCGATTGTAACCCGTAAGACAGCCGGCGCGCAACCCAAATCTCCTACAGCGACAGTCCCATCACAAGGGCGTCCTCACCGGTTTCACCGTAATACCCCTTGCGCCTTCCCACGGGCCGGAAACCCAGCTTCTCGTAAAGACCCCTGGCAGGCATGTTGCTTTCCCTCACCTCGAGAAAACACTCCTCGATGGAGTTCCTCCGGGCAGATGCCAGGACCCGGGACATCATATCGAACGCAAGGCCCCGACCGCGCCGGTCACGTTGGACCGCTATGTTCATGATGTGCATCTCATGGGCTGCGCAATAGGAGATGATGTATCCCGCGATCCGACCCGTCTCCTCTATGATGAGACTGTCGGCCACGGGCGAAGACAGGGTTTGTTCAAACATTCCCCGTGTCCAGGGGGAAAGAAAAGAGGTTCTTTCGATCTCGAGGACCCCGTCGATGTCCGCGGGGGTCATGTTCCGCATCGACACCTCTTTACTGCCGTCGGTCACGTCAGATCTCCCCTGCGTTGCCGCGGGCGAGCTCCTCCGGGGTGTTGATATTGGAAAAGACGAGGGAGCCTTTCTCGGTATAGAAACAGGGGCGGTCACTGACGGTCTTCACCGACACGTAGGGGAGGATGCCCGAAACCTTCAGCTGGTTCAAACCTATGAGACGCAGCAAGGGGGCGAGGCAGGACCGCGCGTACATGGCATGAAGAGGCTGGTAATAGCCTTCCGCCATGGGGATGGTGATGTCTTCTCCTCGCGCCTCGGCGACAATGCACCGTATGGCTTCGACGGAGAGGAACGGCATGTCGCAGGCAACCACAAAGACACGGGGCCTGGCGGAATGAATGAGCGCCGTTGCGATGCCCACCATGGGGCTCTGGATGGGGAGGATGTCCCTCACCAGCGGGGCGTCGACGCCTTCAATGGCGCCATGCACGGACGAGACGACCATGATGTCGTCGAACACTTCCCGCACCCGGTCGTACACCTCCTTGACCAGGGGGGCCCCGTGGAATTGTGCCGTTGCCTTGTCGCGCCCCATGCGCACGCTTCTTCCCCCTGCCAGTATGGCGCACCCGCAATTCATAGCAATCAATCTATCACCTTTGCTTTCCCCGGTAAAGGACATATCCTCTCCCTGACGTTCGCCCGCTGCAAGGCATTATGAGCTATTTCATTGTTCTTGCGGCCCCTTCGCAACCCGCAAAAGACTTGACTAATCCCATGAAAGCACGTATTTATGTACTAGCGGTTCCTGTCTGGAATGACATTATTGGTTGTCCGCCGGCAGCATCCGACTTTCGCCGTGAACGGCACACACGTGGAGGATTGTATGGAGAAATCATTGCTTGAGAATAAGCACATCCTGGCAGTGGACGACGAGGCCGACGTGCTCGGCGTTCTCCAGGAAGAGATAACCGATGCCTGCAAGAGTTGCACCTTCGACAAGGCGACGACCTACGAAGAGGCCATAAAAAAGATCGATTCCACGCATTACGACATCATTATCCTCGACATCATGGGCGTCAGGGGCTTTGAGCTTCTCGATGCCGCAACAAAAAAGGGCCTCAAGGTTGTCATGCTCACCGCCCATGCCCTGAACTCCGATGCGCTCAAGCGCTCTTTCGAGATGAAAGCCCGTTCCTATTTGCCCAAGGACAAGCTTGGTGAGATCGTCCCCTTTCTGGAGGACGTCTTAAGATACGATTTTACCCCCGGGTGGAAGCGACTTTTTGAAAAACTTGATAACTTTTTTGACCAGCAATTCGAGCCCGGCTGGAAAAACAAGATAAGTTATTAGAATAAACAGGTCATGGAAATAAAAAAACAGGGGTTTTTGCCCCTGTTTTTTTATCGTTAGTAAGTGGTGCGCCTTGCTTATTTTTTCTGTTCGCCCTTGATCGCTTCTTTCAGAAAAAGAAAGGTCGCGACCAAAGATACTGCAAGCACCAAAAGCAACATGAACAAATTATATCCGCTCATCGTTCACCTCTCTATCGCGTAATGTTCACTTCTGATCATAATCATGCCACATTCATCCACAAAACGCACCAGGTTTCTTGCAAGGCCCGGTGGTGGTATCCCGTCCTTGTCTTCGTCCTACTTCAGCAAAGACAGGAACATGCCTGCCGCAACAACTGTACCGATGACCCCGGCCACATTGGGCCCCATTGCGTGCATGAGGAGATGGTTCCTTGGGTCAGCCTGCTGACCCATTTTCTGGGATACCCGAGCCGCCATGGGAACAGCGGACACTCCCGCGGAGCCGATGAGCGGGTTTATCTTTTCCTTGAGGAAGAGGTTCATAAACTTTGCCAGCAAAATACCGCCAACGGTCGAAAAGGCAAAGGCCACAAGCCCGAGGATGAAGATGAAGATAGGTTGAGGCTTCAAGAAGACCTGGGCGGTCATTGTCGATCCCACCGCGATACCCAGTATTATTGTGACGATGTTGAGAAGCTCGTTCTGGGAGGTCTTCAGGAGGCGGTCGACAACCTTGCATTCCCTGAAAAGATTGCCCAGCATCAGAAGCCCGATGAGCGGTGCCGCCGGAGGTGTCAGGAGACAAATGACAATGGTGGCAACGATGGGAAAGATAAGCCGTTCCGTGCGCGACACCGGGCGGAGTTGTTTCATGCGTATCTTTCGCTCCTTTTCCGTCGTAAAGAGCTTCATGATGGGCGGCTGGATGAGTGGCACCATTGCCATGTAGGAGTAGGCCGCCACGGCCACCATGCCAAGCATGTGAGGCGCAAGAGCCGATGCCAGGTAGATGGATGTCGGGCCGTCCGCTCCACCGATGATGCCGATGCATCCGGCCTCCTGGAGGTTGAAATTGAAAAATATGGATCCGAAGAACGCTATATAGACACCCAACTGGGCGCTCGCACCAAGGAGCAGCGTCTTCGGGTTCGCTATCATCGGGCCGAAATCGGTCAGCGCCCCGACGCCAAGAAATATGAGGCAGGGGATTATCTCCGTCTCAAGGCCCCATTTGAAAAAGAGGTTTATGAGTTCCCCGGGGCCCGTCAGCGGCGCGAGGGGCAGGTTCACCAGAAAGATGGAAAACCCGATGGGAACGAGCAGGAGTGGCTCGAAATCATGTTTGATGGCCAGATAGAGAAAGAAAAAACCGATGAGCCACATGACAATGTGACCCCAGTACAGTTCGAGAAAACCGGTCTTGGTGATGACAACGTTGAAGAGGTCAAATGCGCCCATGTGCTATTTCCCTCCCTTTTTGCCGCCCGCCATGCGGGCAAAAAAACTCATCAGCTTCACGCTGAACGCGAGAACGATGAGCGTAATGAAAACAACAGAAAAACCGGTCACCGCCACCCGAAAAGCCTCTCCGTACAGACTCATTTCTCTCCTCCTCTTTTCAATTAATATTGAACTTGACGCTCAACCCGTTCCCGCCGGGATGCCTCACATAATCTGCACTATGTTTACAAAGCATCGATTGGAACAAGGTTTCGATAGATTGTCGGGGCGCGTTCGTGAATCTTGAGGCGTCGCGAACACCAGACAGTCACTTGCGTCACCGCGAGCATTATACGAAAAAACTTTTTCAAGCGCAACAGGTTAATTCAACATGAAAAAAGGAACCGTTGATCCCGCCGGGGGATGTTTCCGGGCCGCCCCCGACCCCACATCGGGGGCCAACCGTATGGGCCCGGGCGGGCCGACAGACCCGCGTACGTTATCGTTCATCATGGAGAATTATTGCGGCTTGATTCGTTCGTTCTAAGGGGGCATAATTGTTTGAATTCTGTTGACATCAAGAAATTGATTCAGGTAAAATTGCGACAATAAATAAGTATTGCAGATATCATCCGCAAAGCGTGAATAAATATCGTTCGTTTTTTTAGAAAAGTGGAAGATACACTAGGTAAGGTATTCGTTTACTATAGTGATTAGGTGATCTTGTTAGGGAGGTTCAACCATGAGTCTTTTCGAAAGAACGAAGAGCGTAAACCGAATTATTTTTCTTGTAGCTGGCTGGGCGCTGATGTTCATGATGCTGCTTACCGTCACGGACGTCATCATGCGGGAGTTCCAATTGCCCGTTATTGGAACGTACGAGCTTGTCGGCCTATCCGCCGTCGTTGTCATCGGGTTCTGTATCCCCTATACCACATCATTGAAGAGCCACATATCCGTCGATTTCTTCACCACAAAGCTCTCGGGGAAAACCCAAAAGGTTTTTTTGCTCCTCACAAGAATCCTTGCCATGGTGATATTTTTCCTCATAGCGTATAATCTGTTGCTGATGGCAAACGACCTCTACAAATCGGGAGAGGTGTCTTTGACCATCAAAATGCCCTTTTATCCCATAGCCATCGGAATAGGACTCTGCTGTTTCATGCAGACCTTTACCCTGATCGTTGACTTCATCACCGTAGCGAGGAAAAAATCATGAGCCCTGAACTTGTTGGTGTAATCGGAATTGTAGGTATGTTCGTTCTGTTCTTCATCGGGCTCGAGATAGGCTTTGCCATGGCCATCGTCGGGTTCATCGGGTTCTGGTACCTTACATCCTTGCCAGCCGCCACGAACCTTCTCGCGAAGGACATTTTCGATGTCTTTTCGTCTTATAGTTTGACGGTCATCCCGCTGTTTATTTTTATGGGTCAGCTCGCCGCCAACTCCGGTATAGGGAGAAGGCTTTTCGCGTCTGCACATCGGTTTGTCGGTCACATCCCCGGCGGCCTCGCCATGGCCACCGTCATCGGCTCCACCTTCTTCGGCGCCATATGTGGGTCCACAACCGCCACCGCCGCGACATTCTCAAGCGTCGCGGCCCCGGAGATGCGCAGGTACAATTACCACGACAAGCTTATCGGCGGTTCCATAGCATCCGCCGGAGGCATCGGCGTCATGATCCCCCCCAGCGTCGTCTTCATTGTCTATGGCATCTTTACCCAGCAATCCATCGGCACCCTGTTCGTCAGCGGCATTCTCCCGGGCATCATGATATGCCTCCTCTTTATACTTGCCATTTATCTCTGGTGTAAGAAGGATCCCTCTCTTGGGCCAACAGCCGTAAAATCGTCCTGGGGAGAAAGATTCCGGTCTCTTCCCGGCGCCATCGAGATAGTCATTATCTTCTTTGTTGTCATGGGCGGGATGATGAAGGGGTTTTTCACTCCCACAGAGGGTGGCGCCATCGGTGCCTTCGCCACGCTGGTCCTGACATTGATAACGCGCTCCATAGACCTCAAGGGGGTAGGCAAGTCCATCATTGAGGCTCTCGTTTCCTCCTGTATGATCATGGTCATCGTCGCAGGTGCCACCATTTTTGGCCACTTCCTTGCCATTTCCCGTATTCCCTTCACCGTGGCTGAGCTTGTCAGTTCCCTTCAGATCCCACCGGCTCTCGTCATGGCCCTCATCGTCTTCATGTACCTTGTAATGGGTTGCGTCCTCGACGCCCTGGCGCTTATCATCCTCACCGTGCCGATCTTCTATCCCGTCGTGACCCAGCTCGGCTTTAACCCCATATGGTTCGGCGTTGTTACCGTCGTCGTCCTTATGATGGGCATCATTACCCCTCCCGTCGGCATGAACAGTTACGTCGTATCCGGCGTGGCGAAGATTCCCCTCAGGGACGTCTTCGCCGGCATCTGGGTCTTCCTCGGCGCCCTCTGTGTCGCGGCCATTCTACTCATTCTTATTCCCGACATTGCCCTTATTCTTCCCAGAATGCTTGGCATGAGCGGGGTGTAATCTCTTTCTGCCCCACTTGATAATATTAATTAAGGGCCCGCCGAATTCATTCGGTGGGCCCTTTCCTTTCCTCGGTCATTCATCCATGCCATGCCGCCCGAGTCTCGGCAACCCCCGTCCCGGCCGCCAACTAACGCCCCTTGCCAACGTCACCTGCCGCACATGTGGAGAAAACAAACCTGGGGGCATAAAAAAAGGGTTTCCGCCGAGGCGGAAACCCTTTTCAGGATTTCTTTCTATTTATCCTGCCATCACACGATGCTTTCTAGTTTCTCCTGAAGGTTCTTGGTGAATTGCTTTTCCGTGTCCTTCGCCTTCGCCCTCATGATCCTGTCGCCGAACATCGCGAGCTTGCCCACAATGTTAACGTCCGTCTTGTAGGCGACCTCAACTTCACCGTTGCCCTTCTCTGTCAGGTCAACAACGCTTTTCTGCTTGAAGTGGCCAAGCTTGGTCATGTCTTCGCCCTCGCCCTCGATCTCGATGTGTGTCGGCTTGTTAACGACGGTCATCTTATTCACAAACTTCAGCGTTGCCTTGATGGGGCCGACCTTCTGTTTCACGATACACTCATATGACGTGTCATCGATCATCTTCACCGACTCTGCGCCGGGAAGGCAGGTAAGGATGGTATCCGGTTTCAGCAGGAAATCGAAAAGCTTGTCGATTGGTGCTTTCAGAGTAAAACCGCCCTCTATGATCATGGATCTTCCTCCTTATGTTTAAGTATGGAACCCCCGGGGGGGTTTCCTGATTCTTACAGCTTGTCCTGTGCTTTCTCTATGAGATCTGACAGAATCTCGTAGCTCTTATTGCCCGCTTCGGTGGTCTGCGCGAGAAGAAGCTCGATGTACGAGTGACCCTGTGATTCGATCCATGCCCTGTGCGCCTTGTCGCCGGTGCCGAACATATGGCGTGCCACCTGCTTGCTGCTTGGCCATTCCTTTTTGCATGCTGGACATTTAAAGCTCACGGTAAACCTCCTTAATTATCTTTATATAACTATTTCTGGGCTTCCTGTTCCTTCTTCTCCCTGAGTGCCGTGCGAATCCTTTCGGGAGTTAGGGGTAGTTCTTTCATCTGGATTCCCATTGCATTGAATACCGCGTTGCCGAGCGCGGCCGCTGTCGGGTTCGTGAGGCCTTCGCCTGCCTCTTTTGCCCCGTACGGTCCTTCGGGTTCATAGGTGTCGATCTCGATGATGTCGGTCTTCGGCATCTCGGGCGCCTTAATAACCTTGTAGTCAACGAGGTTCGGGTTCATCATCTTGCCATCTTCGAAGGGCATGTCTTCCAGGTACGCGTAGCCGAGTGCCATGGAGGCGGCACCTTCGAGCTGGCCGATAAGCCCCAGCGGATTGATGGGCTGGCCGCAGTCGTGGGCGGTCATAACTTCGTGGATCTTGATCTTGCCGGTCTCGGGGTCGATCTCGGCGTCTACCGCCTGCATCATGTAGCTGTATGCGGGGGATATCATGCCTTTTCTGTGCGGCGTGTAGTAGCCGCGGCCCATGATGCGCTGGCCGTCTTTTCCGCGAAGCGCCTTTTTAACGAGATCACCGTAGGGCAGGCCCCTTTCCGGGCGCGCGACGATGTGTACCCACCTGTCCTTGATGTCCAGGTCATAGACGATGTTAATGCCCATCTCGGCGTAGGCAAACTCGAGGAGCTGTTTCTTTGCGTCTTCGCATGCCATCTTTACCGCGTTGCCTGCCATGAGGGTCTGCCTCGAGCCCCAAGCACCCAGGTCTGCGGGGCAGTGATCGGTGTCGCCGGAGTGGACCTTTATATCCTCTATCTTGACTCCCAGGGTCTCTGCCGCGATAATCGCCATCGTGGTGTTGGAGCCCTGACCGATGTCCTGGCAACCGACATGAAGCTCGACCGTTCCGTCAACGTTGATGGTTACAACGGCGGAGGAGAATGAATAGGGTGAGTCGAACCAGTTGAAGATACCGCCTGACATGAAACCGCAGGAGGATATACCGATGCCCCTGTTGGCGGGCAGTTTGCCTTTTGCCTTGACCCACTTCTCGATCTCGTTGATGCACTGTTCGAGACCGCAGCTTGCGATGAATGCCTGGCCCGGGACTTCGTAGCCCTCCGTATGGCCGTTCTTTCTTCTTACTTCAAAGGGGTCGAGGCCGAGGTCGGCACACATCCAGTCGATCTGCTGCTCGGAGCAGAACATGGCCTGGGGCGCACCGAAACCACGCATCGATGTCGACGGCATGGTGTTCGTGTAAACCCGGTAACCATCATAGCGGTAGCTTTTCCATTTGTAGGGGAACGAGTGGAAGAAACCCGACAGGTAGAGGGCTGTTGCGCCCATGCCGGTGTATGCACCTCCGTTGGAGAACATGCGGGATTCGCGGGCGCAGAAGGTGCCGTCTTTTTTCATGCCAGTGCGGACATAATAGAACATGGGGGTCCGTCTCTTCGAGGCGATGAAGTCCTCTTCGCGGGTAAGGACGATCTTAACGGGCTTGTGGAGTTTCATCGAGAGGACACCGCTGCAGAACTGCGCTGAGTCGATCTCGAACTTGCCGCCGAAACCGCCGCCGACGTACGGCGCCAAGATGCGGACATCGCCCTCGCGAAGGCCGAAGACGCCTGCCAGAAGCCCCTGATGATAGTAGGCCGATTGCGTGGAGGTCCATACCGTCAATTTTCCCTCGGGCGTAAAGCTCGACACGGCGGCGCGGGTTTCCATGCACATGTGGTGCTGGCCGGAACACTTGAACCAGTCTTCTCTGATGTAGTCGGCCTCCTCAAATCCCTCATCGGCATCGCCCCATTCGATATGGCGGGTGACATTGACATTTCTTTCTACGCCCTCGTGGATCGTGGGGGCGTCTTTCTTTATGGCTTCCAGGGGTTCGTAGACGGCGGGGAGCACTTCATATTCCACGTCGATCAGATCGAGTGCGGCTTCCGCGATCTCTTCCGTCACCGCGGCGACTGCCGCAACAGGCTCACCGATGTAGCGGACCTTCTCCAGCGGGAGGATCTGCTCGTCGCAAAGCTCTTCATAGCGTCTCCAGATACCCTGCTTGATGCCGAGGGTGTCCTTGCCGGTCACAACCGCATGCACACCGGGGAGCTCCATGGCCCTGGACGTATCGATATTGACAATCTTCGCGTGGGGATGGGGGCTGCGGAGGATCTTTCCGTAAAGCATGCCGGGGAGTGTGACGTCAAATGTGTACGTTGCCCGGCCCGTGACCTTCGCAATGCCATCTATATTATGAACCGGTGTATTGATGACTGAAAATTTCTTGTGACTCATATCACTCCTCCTTATATTTGCCCTGGGCAACGGCGTCAATGGCCCTTACAATGCTATTATATCCCGTGCACCGGCAGATATTGCCTTCGATGCTTTCCCGTATCTCTTCCTCGGTGGGTTTCTTGCCCGCCAGATCATCCAGAAACGCCGTTGAAGACATCAGCATCCCCGGCGTGCAGAACCCACACTGGTAGGAACCGTTATCAAGAAAAGCCCTCTGAATCGGGCTCAACTTGCCATGCTTTTCCAAACCTTCAACGGTTGAAACCTCCATGCCTTCACACTGGATGGCAAGGACGGAGCAAGACTTTACGGACATGCCGTTCACAAGAACCGTGCATGCACCACAGGAAACGGTGTCGCAACCCCTCTTGGTGCCGGTGAGGCCGATGTGATCTCTGATCGCTTCCGCAAGCAATGTTTTTGGATGTATAAGGATTTCGTATTCATCACCATTAACTTTAAAAGTCAGTACCTGTTTTTTCATATTTCTCCTCCTTAGGCGGCCTTCTGGGCTTGTTCAAAGGCCTTTTTCAGCATCCTCTTGGTGAGAACGCCCAGAACATGCCTTCTATGCTCTTCAGACGCGTGAATGTCGGCAACGGGCTGTGATTCCTCTGAGGCGATCTGGCCGGCCTCGGCAAACAACTTCTCGTCGAGCTTCTTGCCTTTTAGGAGGTCTTCGGCCTTCGTCACCCGAAGCGGAGTAGGCCCGGCATTGCCGAGAACGATGCGGGCTTCCTTGCAGGTGCCGTCGGCGTTGAGCGTCACCGACGCGGCGGCGGCAACGATACCCATGTCGCTGTCAAGGAGGTTGAACTTCTGATAGGCGCAGCCGAACTTCGGCGCCGGAGCCGGGACGTGCACCTCGAGAACAAGGTCGCCGTGCTCCATCTTCGTTTCGAAGTAATCAACAAAGAACTCGTCGAGGGGCACAGTCTTGTCGCCGCTGGAGTTGCCGAACTTGATCTCGGCGTTGAGCGCGATGAGAACGGGGCCGGGGTCGCCAGCGGGGTCGGCGTGGGCGAGATTTCCGCCTATGGTTCCCCAATTGCGGGTCTGGATGGAGGCGAGCTTCTGCTCCATCGCAACGAGAACGGGGTATTTCTTCCCGATAACATCTGATTTCTCGATTTCTCGATGGGTGGTCGTTGCGCCTAATCTGAGGCCATCCTTGTCGTCGAACTTGATATAGTTCAAGTCTTTCACGTGTTTGATGTCCAGAAGGTATTCGGGGGCAAGCATGCCTTGCCTCAAGACAATCAACAGGGACTGGCCGCCGCAGATGACTTTACAGTCATCGTGTTCCGCGTACATGGCAAGCGCTTCTTTCAGGCTTGCAGGCTTCAGGTAATGAAAATCGTTGATCATAATCCTCTCTCCTTTCTATTGATTCTTTTTCTTTAACAGTCGATCCGATCGTCCGGTTCAGTGGCTTTTCAAGGCGGCAAATTCCTTCTCAATCACATATTCCTCGAAATTGTTTATACACTGCGAGCCGACCTCTATTTTTTCAGGCATTCCGAAAGTCCTGTCGTTGTTGGTCTTCGCTTCGGCCGCCTTGAGCTCTCTGATGCGCTCGGGGTCGAATGACGTTCCCCGGTAGTTCTCTGAATAGCACAAATTGTAGTGCCGGCCGCGGTAGATGCCGCATTCGATGCAAGCGGTTCCGGAGATGGGACATAGTATTTTGTGTTTGGCCATATATGACACCTCATGAGGAAAGTAATAATAACCTAAAAAGCGTTTTGTCGCAAAATTATTGCGGATATTTGTAAAAAAGTCAAGTCCATTTTTTACCATAATAAACGTATGTCTATATCGCATAATATTGCAGGGTTTTCCGTGACAACCTTTGTTCACGTCACCGAACGCTGTGTTCGGCGAGCGTGGTTTCTTTTGCAATTGTGTTGACAAACCCCGCACCCTTTTATATAAAGAGATAAAATAATACTTCAGGAGGGGTTTATGAAACGGTTTTTCGGGGTAAAGTTGTTGCTTTTGGTGTTCTTTGTCGCCACCTGTCTTTTCGCCGTGCCCCACATGGCATCCGCACAGAAGGCGGTTTCGTTGAATTTCTCAAACTTCTTCCCTGCCACGCACAAGAACAGCATTCTTGCACAGGCCTGGTGTAAAGAGGTCGAGAAAAGGGCCGCCGGTAAGGTCAAAATCACTTACTTCCCCGGCGCTGCGTTGACACCCGCCGCACAGACCTACGACAATGTCGTCAAGGGTATAGCCGACATCGGCGAGAGCTGCTTCGCTTATACAAGGGGCAAATTTCCCATGCTGGAGACCGTAGACCTTCCTCTCGGCTACAAGAGTGGTGTCCAGGCTACAAATTTGATCAATGCATACTATGCGAAGTTTAATCCAAAGGAACTTTCTGATGTGAAGGTGCTTTTCCTCCATGCTCACGGCCCCGGCATCCTCCTCAGCAAGAAACCCGTTAGCAAGCTGGCAGACATCAAAGGCATGAAGATCCGCGCAACCGGCCTTGCCGCCAAAGTTGTCCAGGCATTGGGCGGCGCACCCGTCGGAACAACCATGCCTGAAACCTATGACGCTCTTCGCACGGGCGTTGCCGATGCCGCCATGGCACCTGTTGAAGCCGCTCATGGCTGGAAATGGGGCGAAGTTATAAAGAGCATAACCCAGAACTTCGGTTCCGCTTACACAACCGGCATGTTCGTCGTCATGAACAAGGCCAAATGGAACTCCCTGCCGCCTGACGTTAAGAAGGTTATGGAAGAAGTGAGCAAAGAGTGGATCGTGAAACAAGGTAAGGTCTGGGACGAGATCGACAAAGAAGGTTATGACTTCTCTAAAAAGAGGGGCAATAAGGTCGTCACGCTCAGCAAAGAGGAAGATGCCAAATGGGCAAAGGCCGTTCGCCCGCTTCTCGACGAACACGCGAAGCTCTTGAAATCCAAGGGTCTTCCTGGCGACGAAGCCGTCAAGTTCGCCGTTGATTTCCTCAAGAAAAACTAGTAATTGAAATTAACCACGAAAGGGCTCCCGAAAAGGGAGCCCTTTTTTTGTCCAACGGCTCTCTTAGCTGTTTGCGAGATCCAGAAAATTCTTGAGCAGTCTCAGGCCTACCCCCTGGCTCTTCTCGGGATGAAACTGGCACGCGAAGAGGTTTCCTTGTTCCACGGAAGACGAAAAGGGGCCGTCATAGTCGGTGGTCGTGGCAATGACAGACCTGTCGTCGGGGGCGCAGTAATAGGAATGAACAAAATAGAAGAAGTCGCCGGAGCGTATGCCCTTGAGCATTGGGCCCTTCTTCAGGGTGGCGATGCTGTTCCAGCCCATGTGGGGGATCTTCACGGTGCCGGTGAAGCGGGGCACGGTGCCCTTGATGATGCCAAGGCCCCCGACTCCCGGCGTCTCCTCGCTTGATTCGAAAAGTATCTGCATACCGAGGCATATGCCGAGATATCTCTTGCCCTTGCGGATGTGTTCCTTGATGACGGAGGCGAGACCCTTTTTTTCGAGGTTCTCCATGCATCTGCCGAAGGCTCCCACGCCGGGCAACACAATGGTGGAGGCGTCTTCAACGGACCGGGGGTCGCCGGAGACGGCGACCTCGGCGCCAAGCTTCGAAAAGGCATTGAGGACGCTCTTCAGGTTGCCCATTCCGTAATCGACAACGACAATCACTTAGAGCACGCCTTTCGTGCTGAGCACGCCTTTTATGCGATCATCCCTCTCAACGGCGGCTCTGAGCGCCCGCGCGAAGGATTTGAAGACTGCCTCCACTTTGTGGTGGAGGTTGCTTCCATAGAGAAGGTTGACATGGAGGGTCACCTTTGCCTCGTTCACGAAGGCCTGGAGGAACTCCTTCACCACGTCTACGTCGAACCCTCCCGTTCTTCCCTGGAGGCGTCCCTTAAGGACAAAGGCGGGGCGTCCCGAGACATCGACGGCCGTCATGCAGAGCGCCTCGTCCATGGGGACCAGGGCGTTGCCGTAGCGTTTTATCCCTTCCATGCCGCCGAGCGCCTCCCTGAGGGCCTTGCCCATGGCAATCCCCACGTCCTCGACCGTGTGGTGGTTGTCCACATCGGTGTCTCCCTTTGCCGTCACGGCGAGGTCGAAGAGGCCGTGCTTCGCAAATAGATCGAGCATGTGGTCGAAGAAGGGTATTCCCGTGGCGATCTCATATTCGCCCGCCCCGTCGAGATCCCAGGATATGGAGATCGTCGTCTCTTTGGTGGTCCTTTCCACTTCAGCCTTTCTCGCCATGTCCCCCCCCTTACACGATAACCTTGTTCAGAGGATATTCCACGATCCCCTGTGCCCCGGCCCGTTTCAGATCGGGGATGATGTCCCTGACGACCTTTTCGTCGATGATAACCTCGATGGCCACCCATTTGTCGTCGGAAAGGTTCGACACCGTCGGCGTGTGCAGGGAAGGAAGTATCTCCGTGACCCTGCCAAGCTTATTCCTGGGGATGTTCATCTTGAGCCCCACCTTCTCTTCGGCAAGAAGCGCTCCCTTCAAAAGGATGACGAGATTCTCCATCTTCCTCTTTTTCCAGGGGTCTTTCCAGGCGCTCCTGTTCGCGATGAGAACGGTTTCCGATTCGAGAATGGTTTCCACTATCCTGAGGTTGTTGGCAACAAGAGAGGCCCCCGTCTCGGTCACCTCGACGATGGCGTCGGCGAGAAGCGGGGGCTTGACCTCCGTGGCGCCCCAGGAGAACTCGACCGAGGCTTCGATGCCCTGTTTCCTGAGGTACCTCTTCGTGAACCCCACGAGCTCCGTGGCTATTTTTTTTCCCTGAAGGTCCTTCACTTTCTTGATGGGCGAATTGTTCGGCACAGCCACCACCCATTTAACGCCCCGGAAACCGACCTTGCCGTAGCGAAGGCGAACAAGCTCGACTACCTTTGCGTCCTGCTCCATGACCCAGTCGGCACCGGTTATTCCCATGTCGAGGATGCCATTCTCCACGTATCGGGCCATTTCCTGCGCCCGAATGACGAGCCCTTCCATTTCGCTGTCGTCCATGATGGGAACATAGGAGCGTTCCCGGAGCTTGATGGTATACCCGGCGTTCTTGAAAAGTTTGAATGTCGATTCCTGGAGGCTGCCCTTGGGCAGGCCGATCTTCAGTTTCATGGGAGCTCCTTTCGTGCCTTTATTGCATCGGCATGCGCCGGCAGACCCTCTATCCTCGCGAGCTGTTCAGCGCGGTCGCCATATGTTTCGATGAAGGTCCGGTCTATTTTAACAACAACCTTCCGCTTTGTAAACCGGTCGACGGAAAGCCCTCCGGTAAACCGTCCTGCCCCGGCCGTGGGAAGGACGTGGTTCGTACCGATATAATAGTCGCCCATGGCAACGGGGGTGTGGGGGCCGACATAGATAATGCCTGGATAAAGGAGGGAAGAAACGCAGCCCTCATCACCTATGAGCTCCATGTGTTCCGGAGCTATCCGGTTTATCGCCTCGACGGCGAGGGCAAGGTCAGTAAAATGCACCATGTACCCGTTCGCCTCAAGCGCCCTTCCGATGGTTTCCCTGCGCGTGGCCGCATCGATAAGGCCTTCGATGCATTGCCCGACCTCACCGAGGTGCTCCCGGGAAGAGGAGAAGAGCCCCACAGACGCCAGTTCGTCGTGCTCGGCCTGAGAGAACATGTCGAGGGCCACTGTTTTCGGCGAGTGGGCCTCGGTGCAAAGTATGACGAGCTCCGTCGGCCCGGCAAGCATATCAATGCCGACAGATCCATAGACATCCCTCTTGGCCTCCTCCACATAGGCATTCCCCGGTCCGACTATCATGTCCACCTTCGGCACCGAACCTGTCCCGTAAGCAAAGGCGTACACGGCCTGAGCCCCTCCGATGCGGTAGATATCTCTGATACCGAGGAGCTTTGCCGCCGCGGCAACATGGTCGTTAACGGCGCCTCCCGGCCCCGGGGTGGCCACATATATCTTTTTCACGCCCGCTATTTGTGCTGGCAGCGCCCCCATGATCAGCGACGAAGGGTAGGATGCCGTCCCTCCGGGAACATAGACCATGACGCTTTCGACGGGCACGGGGCCTTCCTCGACGAGGAGGCCCTTCTTTTTGAAGACCCGCTTCGGCATCTTCTGTCCTTTATGGTAGGAGGCGACGTTCCTGATCATCCCCTTGAGGATGGTGAGATCTTTCCGGGGTACCCGCGAGGCCGCCTCGTCCAGCTCTTCGCCGGTCAGCTTCAGCGGGTGTTCTCCGCCCCAGCGGTCCCATGCCATGGAAAAATCTATGAGCGCCCTGTCGCCGCGCGCAAGAACCGCCTCCTTTATCTTAGAAACCGCCTCACGAACATCACGCTTCTTACCTTCCCTGCCGGTCTTGACAAAGGATATGAGGCTGTCGTACTCGTCATCAAGCTCCCATATTTTCATCTTTCACCCTTTCGATCCTGGCGCCGAGGTTCTTCAGCTTCTCCTCTATGCGCTCGTAGCCCCGGTCAATGTGGTATATGCGGGAAACCTCGGTCTTGCCGTAGGCGGCAAGGCCCGCGATAATGAGCGATGCGCTTGCCCTCAAATCCGTGGCCATCACCTTCGCGCCCGATATGGATTCGACGCCGTGGATAATGGCCGTGTTGCCGACCACCCTGATGTCGGCCCCCATCCGTCGAAGCTCGGCGGCGTGCATCATCCTGTTCTCGAATATGGTCTCCGTTATGGCGCTCACCCCCCTGGAGGTCGTCATGGCCGCCATGAGCTGGGCCTGCATGTCCGTCGGAAAACCCGGATAAGGCACGGTCGTGATGTCCACGGCCAACGGCCGCTTTTTCGACATGGACGCCTTGATCGTCCTTCCGTCGGAAGATATCTCCATGCCCGTTTCCGTGAGCTTGTCGATCACGGCCTTTATGTGTTCGGGCGTGCAGTTCTCGAGAACGATGTTTCCCCGCGTCATACCGCAGGCGGCAAGGAACGTTCCTGCCTCGATCCTGTCCTCTATGACATCCCAGTCGCAGGGGGTAAGTTCGCCTACGCCCCGTATCCGTATAACGGGTGTTCCCTCGCCGTCGATGCGGGCTCCCATCTTCTTGAGCATCCTCGCAAGGTCGACCACTTCGGGTTCGCGGGCGGCATTCTCTATGAGCGTCTCCCCTTTGGCGAATACGGCGGCCATGAGGAGGTTCTCCGTCCCGCCGACGGTCACCGTGTCGAAGACGATGCGGGCTCCCTTAAGCTTTTTTGCCGTGACGTCGACATACCCTTCCCGTATCGCCACATCGCACCCCAGTGCGGACAAGCCTTTCAGGTGGAGATCGATGGGTCTCTCCCCTATGGCACATCCCCCGGGATAGGACACGGTCGCTTTCCTGAGGCCGCCGATGAGCGCCCCCAGAACGAGGACGGACGCCCTCATCTTCTTGACGAGCTCGTAGGGCGCCACATGGTTCTCCACCCCGGAGCTGTCTATATCTATGGTGTGCTCGTCTTGCCAGACACACCTGGCGCCGAGGAGGTCGAGAAGCTTCATCATCGTGGCGACGTCCATGAGACGGGGCACGTTTCCTATCCTGTAGGCGCCCTTCTGAAGCACCGTGGCCGCGAGAACGGGCAGAACGGCGTTTTTCGAACCGCTTATCCGAACCTTCCCCTTGAGCCTCTCTCCGCCTTCTATAATGAACTTATCCATGTCCTGCCAGCACCCTTTCCCTGCCTGAATAGTCTTTTCTTACGCTGAGGCGCAACCCTGCCCCTTCGAGCATGCCCCCGACAGCGGCCGCTTGCCGCGCGGAACCAATCTCGAGAAGGACGTGGCCTCCCGGCGCGAGGCGCCCGGGCACTTCGGCGGCGATGCGCCGGTATACCTCCAGCCCGCCTTTCCCGCCGCAAAGAGCGCATCGAGGCTCAAAGTCCCTTACGTCCGCCATGAGACCATCCCACTCGTCGTCGGCCACATAGGGGGGATTCGACAGGATCATGTCGAACCGCGTCCCTCCGTGCAGGGCACCGAAAAGATCGCTACAGACAAATCGCGTCCCGCGCGCCACCCCCATGGACAAGGCGTTTATGCGCGCCACCGCCAGGGCCGCCTCGGATATGTCGACACACACAACCCTGTTGCCGGTGTGTTTGGCAATGATGATCCCGATCGCGCCGGAACCCGTGCCCATGTCGAGGATGGAGAGACCTTTTCTGTTGCCGATGATAGCAAGCGCTTCTTCCACGAGAACCTCCGTTTCGGGCCTGGGTATCAGCACGGCCTCATTGACGGAAAAGGTCTCGGAAAAGAACTCCCGCACCCCCGTTATGTATGCCAGGGGCCTGCCCGCGCTGCGCTCATCGAGGACCCTTCGCACAGAACGAAGGCTTTCTTCGTTCATCTCGCGGTCCATGTGGCAGAAGACCTGCTCCTTCGTGAGGTTGCAGGCAAGGCAGATCGCCGCAACGACATCCGTTCTGGATAGACCCTTCTCCCCGGTGATGATCTGGCTGATCCTCAATGTCGTTTACCCTTTTCTGAGCGTTTCCGAGCGGAAATGTGCGGTTACGGGACCCGTTATCTCTTCGATGTTCCCGTTCAGAATATCCTGAAGTTTGTACAGGGTGAGGCCGATCCTGTGGTCGGTGACGCGTCCCTGGGGGAAATTATAGGTCCTGATGCGCTCGCTGCGCTCGCCCGTGCCCACCTGCTTTCGCCGCTCGTCGGAGATCTCCTGTTCCTTTTCCCCTTCCAGCTTTTCCTTGATCCTGGCCCGAAGGACACGCATGGCCTTTGCCTTGTTCTTATGCTGCGACTTTTCGTCCTGACACGTGACCACCGTCCCCGTCGGTATGTGGGTAAGCCTCACCGCCGAATCCGTGGTGTTCACGTGCTGCCCGCCGGGTCCGCTGGAGCGGAAAAGATCGACGCGTATCTCGTCGGGATTGATGTTTATTTCAAGTTCTTCCGGCTCGGGGAGGACGGCAACGGTGATCGTCGAGGTGTGGATCCTTCCCTGGGCTTCCGTCTCGGGCACCCTCTGGACGCGATGGACGCCGCTCTCGTAGCGCAGGGCATTGAAGGCGTCCTTTCCCTCGATGACAACGATAACTTCCTTCAACCCGCCCAGGTCGGAGGGGCTTGAACTCATGATCTCCGCCTTCCACTTCATGCGCTCGGCGAATTTCATGTAGGAGGCGAAAAGGTCCCGCGCGAAGAGCGCCGCCTCCTCTCCTCCGGTGCCGGCCCGTATCTCGAGAAACATGCTTTTGGCCTGTTTCTCCGTCTTTCTCAGGAGGCTATCCGTAAGGACCCCTTCGATCCTTTCCATCTCCTTCGCGAGTTCGGTAAGCTCTTCCCGCGCAAGATCCTTCATCTCTTCGTCCGGCTCATGCCTTAGGAGTTCCGATGTCTTCTCGTGCTCGACGCATGCCGCCTTCCACTGGCGATAGGCGTCGACGATCTCCTTGAGATCGGTCCGCTCCTTCGCAAGCTTCCTGTACTCCTCCATGTTGGAAAGGATTTCGGGCCTTACCATGTCCGCTTCGATCTCCTCGAAGCGTTTTTCAAGCTCAGCGAGTTTGCCGAACATTACTTCTGTTTCTTTCCGTACTTCCTTTCGAACTTCTCGACCTGGCCGGCGGAATCAAGGCGCTTTTCCTTGCCCGTGAAGATGGGGTGGCACTTGGCGCATATTTCGACGCTGATCTTGTCCCTGACGGAAATGGTCTCGAAGGTGTGGCCGCAGGCGCACTTCACCGTCGCTGTTTTCAATTCCGGGTGGATGCCCTTTTTCATGTTCTTATCCTCCTTTGCTCATCGAATAGAGAAAGTCTTTATTAGAATCCGTATCGGCCAATTTTTCAAGGAGAAACTCCATGGCCTCCACCGTGTTCATTGGCTGGAGCACCTTTCTCAAAAGCCAGATGCGCTGCAGGTCGCTCGGCCCGAGGAGCAGCTCTTCTTTTCTGGTGCCCGATTTGTTGATGTCTATGGCGGGGAATATCCTCTTCTCCGCCAGTTTCCTGTCGAGGTAGATCTCGCAGTTGCCCGTTCCCTTGAACTCTTCGAAGATGACCTCGTCCATTCGTGAGCCCGTGTCGATGAGGGCGGTGGCGATGATGGTCAGGCTTCCCCCCTCTTCGATGTTCTTGGCGGCCCCGAAGAAGCGTCTCGGTTTCTGCATGGCCGACGCGTCAATGCCGCCGGAGAGTATCTTGCCGCTCGAGGGAACCACCGTGTTGTAGGCCCGGGCGAGACGGGTGATGCTGTCGAGAAGGATGACGACATCTTTCTTGTGCTCCACGAGTCTCTTCGCCTTCTCGATGACAATCTCGGCAACCTGGACGTGCCTCGTTGCGGGTTCATCAAAGGTGGAGCTTATGACCTCGCCCTTGACGGAGCGCATCATGTCCGTAACTTCCTCCGGCCGCTCGTCGATGAGAAGAACGATGAGATAGATCTCTTTGTGGTTCTTCGTCAGGCTGTTGGCTATGGCCTGAAGGAGCATGGTCTTCCCTGTCCTCGGCGGCGCGACGATGAGCCCGCGCTGTCCCTTCCCTATGGGCGTGAAGAGGTCCATCACCCTTGTTGAGAGGCTGTCGTGGAGTGTCTCGAGCTGCGCCCTCTCGTTTGGGTATATGGGCGTGAGGTTGTCAAAGATGATCTTGTCCCGCACGACGCTGGGGTCGTCGAAATTTATGGACTCCACCTTGAGAAGGGCAAAATACTTCTCGTTGTCCTTCGGCGGCCGTATCTGGCCCGACGTCGTGTCCCCGGTCCTGAGGCCGAACTTCTTTATCTGCGAGGGTGAAACGTATATGTCGTCGGGGCCGGGAAGGTAGTTCGAGTCCGTGGACCTCAAGAAGCCGAAGCCTTCGGACAGTATCTCGAGAACCCCCTCTCCATATACGTTTTCGTTCTTATCTACATATGCCTGCAGGATGGCGAATATGAGCTCCTGTTTTCTCAGTCCCGAGGCGTTCTCGATGTTGAGATCCCGCGCTATCTGCGTTAATTCTCCGATTTTCTTGCTTTTTAGGTCGTTGAGGTGCATCGAGTTCTTACCTCCCATTCGTTAATCCTTTCCAGAAGATCCTCGATATTCTTGTCGAGGTCCTCTCTCGTTCCGTTATTGAACAACACATAGTCAGCTGCATTTTCTTTCTCCTGAAGCGGTATCTGGTGAGATATCCGTTTTTCTATATCGTCGGGGGCCATACCCCGTATCTTTAGTCTTTCGCGAATGACGTCCATGTCAGCGGTGACAACAACGGTCTTGTCGAGTTCCCTGTGAAGGCCCGTTTCAAAAAGCAGGGGTCCGTCGACAACGACCGCCCTCGTCCCTGCCTCGGCGAGCTCCCCCACTATCTGCCAGAGCTGCGCCCTTACCCGGGGGTGAATTATCTGTTCGAGCTTGCGCAGCCTTTCTTTGTCCGTGAAGACGGTGTCCCGCAGCCTTTCCACGATAACCTCGCCGCCCACGATAAACCCGCTTCCCAGCTGTCGCTCTATCTGCTCGTGAACCTCTGTGAGAGTGAGTGTTCTCCTGGCCAGAAAATCAAGGTCTATTACCGGAATGCCCTTGTTCTTCAGGGCCGTGGAGGCCGTCGTCTTTCCGCTGCCGATGATCCCGGTTATGCCGATGGTTATCATATGTCGAGGTTTCTGACGCTCAGGGCGTTCTCCTCGATAAAAGCTCTCCGCATCTCAATATTGTTGCCCATGAGGACCGTGAAGGCGTTGTCGGCGGCAACGGTGTCTTCCATTGTTACCTTCACGAGCTTTCTTCTTTCGGGATTCATCGTTGTTTCCCAGAGCTGCTCGGCGTTCATCTCGCCAAGGCCTTTGTATCTCTGAATATTGATCGCTTCTTTTCCCTTGTCCAAGACGTATTTAAGGAACTCATCGGGGTTCATGATGAGCGGCGGCTTGTTCCCTTCCGTGACACGCACCCCTTCCTCGTAGAAGCTTCTCACTGCGGCATAAGCCCTGTGAGCTTCGACGTAGTCGCCGACGGTGCACATTTCGTATTCTACGCGGATCGTTTTTCCCTTTCCGTTGCGGGGTTCAACCTCGACAAGGAAGAGGTTGTGCTCCCGATCCCTGATCATCTTGCAGCGGTATCCCGCCGGTGTCAGATGGGAAACGAGTTGCTCCAGTTTTGCCTCGTCCTGAAAATCTTCCCTCTTTGCTATGTCGAAACGCATCAGTCCGATGGACACGTCGCGGTCAATTCCGTCCTGATAGGAGTTGCGCACGTAGCTCTCCACGATCTTTATCTTTTCCACCCTCTCGGCGAGCTCGGGACCCTCCTGTGTCGAACCATTCACGGCGCAACGGGTCTTCTCCACGCCCCGTTGGGTTATGGTGCGTTCAAACTCGTCTTCGTCCTTTGCATAGGTCTCCTTGCCGCCAGCCTTTATCTTGTAAAGCGGTGGCTGGGCAATGAAAAGGTGCCCCTCGGAGATAAGATCCGCCATCTGGCGATAGAAAAAGGTGAGAAGGAGCGTCCGGATGTGGGAGCCGTCCACGTCCGCATCGGTCATGATGATGACCTTGTGGTAGCGCAACCGGCCCCTGCTCTCGGGGCCTATGCCCAGGGCAAGATACATGTTGCGTATCTCCTGATTCGTCAACACTTTTTCCTGCCTGGATTTTTCAACGTTCAGAATCTTGCCTCTCAGGGGCAGGATGGCCTGGGTTTTCCTGTTCCGCCCCTGCTTGGCCGAGCCGCCCGCGGAATCGCCCTCGACGATGAAAAGTTCACACTGTGCGGGATCGCTTTCCTGGCAATCAGCCAGTTTCCCCGGGAGCACGCCGTTCTCGATAAGGCTTTTGCTCTTCACGAGGTCTTTCGCCTTCTTTGCGGCTTCCCGGGCACGCCGCGCCTCCACCGCCTTGCCGATGATCGCCTTGGCGATCTGGGGGTTCAGCTCAAGATACTCGCTTATCTTCTCGTTCAACAGGGATTCGACGACACCCTTTATCTCGCTGTTGCCAAGTTTTGTTTTCGTCTGTCCCTCGAACTGCGGGTTCTGGACCTTTATGTTAATCACCGCGACGAGGCCTTCCTTAATGTCATCACCGCTGAGATTTTCCTTGATCTTACCCTGCATGTTGTTCTGTATGAAACCGTTGACGCACCTGGTGAGGGCCCCGCGGAAGCCCGTAACGTGTGTTCCGCCCTCCTTGGTGTTAACGTTGTTGACAAAGCTGTATATGTTCTCGTTATAACCATCGTTATATTGGATCGCGACCTCAAGGAGGTCAAGGGTCTCTTTCGAGTTTGTAACATACATCGGCTCATCAAAAAGGACGGTCTTGCTTGCGTTAAGGTATTTTACAAAAGACCGAATCCCGCCCTCATGCTTGAAATCCTGTTTTCTTCCCCGTCTCTCGTCGTTAAGGATGATATGGATGCCGTTGTTAAGAAAAGATATTTCCCTCATCCTGTGGGCCAGGGTATCGTAGCTGTATTCCGTTGTCTCAAATATTGTGCCATCTGCTTTGAACTTGACTTTTGTGCCCGTGCTTTCCGTGTCGCCGATGACGGAAAGATCGTTCATCCTGTTGCCCTTTTCGTAACGCTGAAAATAGACCTGCCCGGCTCTTTTCACCTCTATTTCGAGGTATTCGGACAGGGCGTTGACAACGGAGAGTCCCACTCCGTGCAGGCCTGCTGAGTAACGGTATGTATCCTTGTCGAACTTACCCCCCGCATGCAGCTTCGTGAGGACGACCTCGAGGGCCGACATGTTCTCCTCCGCATGCATGGCAACGGGTATGCCCCTGCCGTTATCCTCAACGGTGACGCTGTTATCGCGGTGGATCGTTATTGCTATCCTGTTGCAGTATCCCTCCAGCGCCTCGTCCACGCTGTTGTCCACGAGTTCATAAATGAGGTGGTGCAAACCCTCAACGTTGGTATTTCCGATGTACATCGACGGCACTTTTCTGACAGCGTCGAGGCCGCCGAGGATTTTTATACTTTCTGCTCCGTATTCACCCATTTGTCATATCCTTATCGGCATTACTATATTTTTGTAACCCTCCATGTCCTTTGACCTGAACAGGACGGCTCCGTAGGCTTTTGGCGCTGCTATCGTTACCTCATCACTTGCAAGATGGGTCACCACATCTATAAGGAACTTTACGTTAAAATTCATTGTCGTTTCTTCGCCTTCATATTTCATCCCGATGATCTCTTTTGCCCTGCCGATGTCTGATTCGGCTTCTATCGTCATTGTGTTGTCTGCAAAGGTTATCTTCACCGGCTCCGATCTCCCGATAATAGATGAAACCTTCTTGAGCCCGCGGAAGAGGGATTCCCGTTCAACCTCAGCTATATTTGTATTGCCCGAAGGGAGGACATTTTCATAGTCGGGAAAATTTCCCTCTATTATGCGCGATATGATCTTTATCTTTTCCGTGCTGAACTGCACATGTTTCTCATCAATGACTATCCTGACCTCTTCGTTCTCTCCTATTGCTCTTTCCACTTCCGCAACCGACCTTTTTGGAATGGTCATGCCCTGGAAGGAATTAAGACCATCGATCTCTTTCTGATAAAGGGCCATGCGAAAGCCGTCCGTCCCCACCACGGCCACCTTGCCATCCTGACCCCTCATATACATGCCTGTCAGTATGTAACGCGTTTCGTCAACAGAAACAGCAAATTCCACCTTGTCTATCATTTCGAGGAGGATGCTGCCCGGAATTGTAAATTCTTCTTTACCCGTTATCTCCTTTGTTTCGGGAAATTCCTCCGGGTCCTGAAGACTCAGCGAGATCTCCGTCATCTTCTGCCGGATGGTCATAACATTGTCTTCAAAAATGAACTCTATTTCCGCATTGTCCAGTTCCTTGAGTATTTCGAGAAATTTTCTCCCATGGACAACGACTTTTCTCTCCACATCGGTCGTAAAATCTATATACGTGATTGCGCTCACCTCAAGGTCCGTGGAATACACGGTGGTTCTTTCCTTACCAAAATCGATGAGAATGTTGGAAAGAATGGGCATAAGGGACCTTTTTTCCGTTATTGACACGATCTTGGATATTGGCTGCAGGATTGTGTTCTTATCTAGTACTATCTTCATATATTAACTCCTCATAACAGATAAGTGGTGTTGAAATGTTGAAAAATTTGCAACCAACGGACTTTACAGAATTAATCGGATACAGACATTGTTTAAAAAACCACGGCAACTGTTGAATCATGTTGACTTTAGTTTGTGGATGATCTTTTCAACAGCATTTTTCAACTCCTTTTTAACATTTAGTTCACCATCTATCTTTTTTATGGAATGGAGCACCGTGGCGTGGTCCTTTCCACCGAATTTCTGCCCGATGCTGACAAGTGAAGAATCTGTCATCTTCCTCGACAGGTACATCGCCACCTGGCGGGGCATCATGATGGACCTTATTCTCTTACCTGACCTTATATCGCCCGTGGTGACGGAAAAATGGGAACACACCTCCTTAACGATCATATCAATGGTGATTTCCTTATTTTTTTCCTTAATAATGTGGCTCATGATCCGTTTTACCAGATCCGTTGTGATAGATGTGTTGTTGAGTGAAGCATACGCTCCAACGCGGATTAAAGTGCCTTCCAGGGAACGAATGGAGTCCTCCGAGTTGTTGGCTATGAAAAACGCAACATCGAGAGGAAGATCTATCTTTTCGGCTTCGGCCTTTTTGTTAAGGATAGCAACCTTCGTTTCTATGTCAGGCAACTGTATGTCTGCGACCAGCCCCCACTCGAAGCGGGACTTCAGGCGTTCCTCAAAATTCTCTATGTCTCTCGGAAATTTGTCGCTTGTGACGACTATCTGTTTCATATTGTCATAAAGGGTATTGAACGTATGGAAGAACTCCGCCTGTGTCCTTTCCTTGCCGGCGATGAACTGTATATCATCAATGAGAATGATATCCATTTTGCGGAATCTGTTGCGAAAGTCCTCCATTTTTTCATATCGTATGGAATTGATGAGTTCGTTGGTAAAGGTTTCCGCCGTGATATAACATATGCGCTCAGGGTTTATGGTTCCATGCCTGACAAGAAAATTGCCGACCGCATTGAGCAGGTGTGTCTTGCCGAGGCCAACACCCCCATATATGAAAAGGGGATTATAGGTCTTTCCGGGGTTGGTCGATACCGCAAGGCATGCGGCGTTGGCAAACTGGTTGCTCGTGCCGACAACGAAGTTTTCAAAGGTGTACTTCGGATTGAACTGGCTGTAATTCGCCGATCTCCTGATAATAACCTTCTTCTTCTCCTCGATTTTTTCATCACGATTGAGCACGTATTCTATCCTGATATCCCCCTTGGTGACGTCCTTAAGAAGGCTGATGATGATGGGCTCGAAGTTTTCCGACACCCAGTCACGGAAGAAGGCATTGGGTACACCTATGCGACAATTCTGGTTCTGAAGATCGATGAAGCTCAGGGGCTCTATCCAGGTCTTGAAGCTGTCCTCACTGACAATCGAGGCAATCTTAGGCTTTATTTGTGAAAGGATATCGGACATGGTATGGATTTTTTCAACAACTTTTCAACATATGTGGAAAACTACTAGTACCTCAAGGGCATAGAATCAACTCTAGTGTGACTGAGAATCTTGTCAATGGTAATGTGCCGGGTAGCTTGTTTCAAGTCTACAGGACATTTCTGCCCAAGTCAACAATTTTTAGTCGGCGGGCGCCGCCGGGTGTCCACAATTCCGCATCCTCAGGAATGCCCCGGCGCGCCTACAGCAACTTTCTGAACCCCACCAGGTACCTGCGCCAGTAGGCGGACTCCAGCGAATCAATGGCAATGCCCCTCGATTTGGAGGCGTGGACAAAGTCAGCGTTGTTGATCATGATGCCGATGTGGTCATCGCGCTTGATCTTGAAAAGAACGAGATCCCCCGGCTGGACATCGCCGCGCGATATCTCGGCGCCGTAGCGTCCCTGGGCCTCAGCGGTGAGCGGGACGGAAATGCCTGCCTGCCTGTAGCTGAAATAAACGAGGCCGCTGCAGTCGAAATAATCAGGCCCCTTGTTGCCGCTGCGGTACTTCTTGCCCTGCTGGGCGAGGGCGACCTGCACCACGTCGCCGCGGGCACCCTCGGGCATGTCCAGGATCTGCACCTTCTTTGGCGCGCACGAGGGGATAAGCAACAGAAGGGAGAGACACAGAAGCGCGGCGGACCGTCCGACAAACCTTTTCATCAGGCAACCCCCAGGAAGGATTTTGCTGCACAAAGATCTTCAATATATACGGTGCGCCCGGGGAAATTCAAGGAGTCCCCGTTGGTGTTGAAAGCGATGGGCAGGCAGACCTCTTCGAACATGCCCCTGTCGCCTTCACCGTCGCCTACCGCGGAAGCCTCCTCATAGGACAGGCCGCAGCGTTGGAGCGTCCGGCGAACAATGGGGCCCTTAAGGTCGTAGTCGACATTTACGCGTATTTCCCCCGACAGACAGCCGTCCCGGGAAAGAAGGTCGTTGGAGAAGGAAAAATCGATGGAAAGCTCCCTTCTAACCTTCTCGACCAGGATGGAAAGCCCCGTGGAGACCACGACCGTGATAATGCCGGAATCCCTGAGGCGCCCGACAAGCTCCGCCGCACCGCGCTGATAGGGTATCTCGTGAATGACGGATTCCACGTTCGCAACGGGAAGGCCCCTCCACAGGAGGGCGTCCCTCCTGCAGAACTCGTGGTAATCGATTGCACCCTGCCTGAAGAGCGCCTGGTATTCGTCCGCATTGTCCGTCCACAACTTAAGGCGCCGATGAAGGTATTCCCAGCTGCTCTTGACGGTTGTGAGTGTGCCGTCGCAATCGAGAAAGACTATTTTGATGGCCATGGGTCTTATATATCACCGGGAATAAAAAAAAGCTATCCCTTAGGGGCCGTTGGTGGACTATAATACTATCGCGGAGGGATTTCGGGGATGAGGAAAGAAAGAAACGGCCATGGAGCACCAGACTGGGACGAGAGGTATCGAAAAGGCTTCTACGACGGAGCCGATGACCCCCACGACCTTCTCGTGCGATACGCGCACCTCTTTGAGGGCCGTCGCGTGGCCGATATTGCCATGGGCAGCGGAAGGGACGCCCTGTACCTTGCGTCGATTGGCATTCCCGTAACGGGGTTGGAGCGTTCCCGGGAGGGGCTCAAACTTGCCGGGGAAGCCGCGGCCGCCCGAGGGTTTTCGATAGAGATGGTGCGGGGGGACGCCGCACGGTTGCCGTTCAGGAGCGGGTCTTTTCACGGGGCACTCGTGTTTTACTTCTTGCTTCGGGAGATCACCCGGGACATCGCGGCCATCCTCGACAAGGGTGGTATACTTATGTATGAGACCTTCCTCAAGCCAGGCGACGCAGCGAACCACCCCAGGAACCCCGCCTTCCTTCTCGACGAAGGCGAACTCTTGGCCCTTTTCCCCGGGTTCGAGCCCATCCATTACGATGAGGGGCTGCGAAGTCACAAGGGCAAGGTCCGGGCGACGGCGCAGCTGGTGGCGAGGAAGATATGATAGTTGAATGGAACCCCGAACGACCGAAGAAAAGAATCACCGACATCCTGGTGCAGACGATGCAGGAGGGCGGCATCATCGCTTATCCCACGGACACCCATTACGGCATCGGCTGTGACCTTTTCAATATCAAATCCATACGAAAGCTGTACGCGATGAAACACCTTGACGGCAAGAGGGCGCTCAGTATCATTTGCAGGGACATGAAGGACATAAGCACCTACGCTGTCTTGACGGACTTTTCCTTTGATATCGTCAAATGGTACCTGCCAGGCCCCTTCACCTTTGTCCTCAAGGCCAGGAAGATCATCCCCAAGCTTCTCATGACGGACAGGAAAGAGGTGGGGGTCAGGATACCGGCCCACCCGGTGCCGGTGGGCATTGCGGGCCTGTGCGGCAGGCCTGTCATTAACACGAGTGCGCGGATCGCCGGCGAAGAGGTCATCACCGACCCCCGGATCATCGAGAAGACCTTCGGCAACGCCATCTCTCTTGTTGTGGACGGAGGGATCCTGGTAAGCGAACCTTCGACGGTTGTCCGGCTGGCAGACGATGTCCCGGAACTGCTCAGGGAAGGGAAGGGGGCCCTCGACGACCGCCTTTCCCGATAAGGGGTTCTCAATGGCAACGGCAGACGGGAGCGAACAAAGGACGGAAGTGATAGGGAGCTACAGGGACCACAGGCTTCACGCGCGGGTCGGCGCCGTAATACGGGAGCATTCCGGGAACAAGAAGGACATCAGGAGCGTGGTGCGCGACGCGATCCCCTGGCCGAAGGTGAAGGGGGCTCTCGATCTCGGCTGCGGATACGGTTGGTTTGAGGAGGTCATGCCCGGGGGTCTCGACCTTATCGTCGGGATCGATTGCCTGGGCGAGAACGAAGCCCCTTTCCTGACAACCGCCCGCACCCGCGCCCGGCAGGCCGTCTTCCGGGTGATGACGCTGCCCGCGCCAACAGGGTTGCCGACAGACCATTTTGATCTCATCGTGTCGCTCTATTCCCTCTATTTCTTCCCCGGCGCGATCGGGGAGATAGCCCGGCTCCTCAAGCCCGGCGGCCTCTTTCTCTGCCTCACCCACAGCGCCTCCATGCTGGAGGAAGGACAGCACTACTTCGACTTCAGGAACCTGAGGAAGGTGATCGAGCGATTTTCCGCGGAAAACGGCGAGGCGCTCCTCGGGCAGCATTTCAGCGGGGTGAGCCACATCGATTACCCCAATGCCCTTGTTTTTCGCGGCGGGGACGAAGATTCCCTTGCCATGTATATAGATTTCAAGAGAGAATTCATCGAGAAGGACGTTGACCCGGACGTCGTCCGCGATAAGATGATCTCCGAGCTCCACCGAAAGGGTGAGCTCAGCTTCAACAAGAACGACAGGATATTTCTGGCAAGAAAATGAAAAGAAAGGTCTATTGCACCCATTGTGGAACGGTTCTCGGCACGGACTTTCTTGACGGCAAGCACAGACAGGTATGTAGTGGCTGCGACACCGTCTATTACGAGAACCCCGTGCCCGTGGCATCGGTGGTCCTTGCAAACCACAACCGGGAGATACTCCTTGTCCGCCGGGCGAAGGAACCCTTCAAGGACATGTGGTGCTGCCCCATCGGTTTTGCCGAAACGGGGGAGAGCATAGAGAGCGCCGCCCTTCGCGAATTGAAAGAGGAGGCGGGGGTGGAGGGAAGGATAGTGCAGCTCCTCGACGTGGGCTCCCACGTTAATCCCCTTTACGGCGAGCTTCTCATTGTAACCTTTGAGGTCGAGAAGACGGGGGGCTCCGAGGCGGCGGGCGACGACGCGTCGGAGGCGAGATACTTCCCGGCCATGAACCTCCCGAAGCTTGCCTTCGATTCACAGGAAAAGGCGCTGGCAAAGTTCGTGGAGCTGAAGAAAGATCTCTGGAGCATTCACGATTCCTTCGAGACCTTCGTGGAGAGCACGGTGAAGAACAGGATAGACTATCCCGTCATTCTCCTGTCCGACGAGCTTGCCAACGCCGTTCAGGAAAACTCGGATAAGATCGTCAACCTGTGGCTTGACGACATCACGACCAACCCTTCGACGCCGTCCTACAGGCGCCTCGACAGGAAGGACCTGCACTCGAGGGCGATGGTCATCATGGGGCAATTCGGTTCCTGGCTGAGAAAAGAAAAGGGCGAGGGCGAGTCCACCTCTTTTTACATTGCCCTCGGCCGCGAACGAAAGGAGGGCAAGGTGCCCCTCGAGGAGGCCATCAGCTCCCTGAGCATTCTCAAGAAACACGTGTGGATGTTTACGTATTCCTTTGGCGTCTGGGAGAAAGCCGTCGATATATACCGCATGTTCGAACTGGGGGAAAGGCTGGTGTACTTCTTCGACAGAGCGGCGTACCACACGGCGGTGGGCTATAGGAAAAGAAACAATGAACAATGACCAGCCTCCGATAACCAAAGGAGGAAGCGGAGCAAGAACAGGTTTTGCGTTTCCGCGGCGCCTCCTCCTTGACTTACCTCCCAAACTTGCGATATCATTCTGAGTACTTGAAAATCCGATGAAGAGGCGTGATATGAAGAAAGAAGCAACGATCGCACTCGTACTGGCAGTGGTCGGTTTGTTCGCCCTCGTGTTGCTCCCGAGCGCTTTTGCCCAGAAGAAGGCCCCGGAATCGATGATGCTGAAGCTCGAAGGGGGCAAATTCCCCCCGGTTCCCTTTTCTCACCCCGCCCACACCGATAAGGCCAAGGTCGACTGCGTCGCCTGTCACCACAAGGACAAGAACCCCAAAGAACCCGACGGCTGTATGCCCTGCCACGACCGCAAGGACCCGAAGAACGGTGCTTTGCCGATCAAGGACGCATACCACAAGAATTGCACGGGTTGTCACAAGGAGTCTTCGGCAAAAGGCGTAGCGGCACCGACCAAGTGCAATGACTGCCACAAAAAGCAATAACGGGGGCGAAACCGAGCCGGCTTCCCGGTCGGCGTCCCTGTTGCGGTCCCTTGCATCGGTGCGCGTTGGCATCGTGGTCCTGTCTCTCATCGCGGCGACCTCCATCCTGGGGAGCGTCATAATACAGGGCGGGACGGAGGAGGAATATCTAACCCTTTATTCCCAGAAGACCTACCACTTCATCAAGCTTCTCGGACTTGATGACACCTACCATTCGCCATGGTTCTACCTCCTCCTCGTCCTTTTTGCTCTCAACCTTGTGATGTGCACTGCCCAGCGTATAAGGCGCATAACAAAGGAGAGGAGCGCGGGGCCGAAGGCCGTGCCGGATATGGGGGGGCTCGTGGCCGCAGGCGCGGGCTTCACCTCAGACGCGGGGAGCCTTGGCGAGATCTCCCGCAGGCTCGGCAGCTCGTACAGGAAAAAGCAGATATCCGAAACGACGGCGCTCTACGAGAAAGGATCCCTTTCGCGATACGGCGTTGTCGTCATCCATGCGAGCGTCCTTGTCGTTCTTCTCGGGGGCCTTATGGGGCTGGCGGCCGGGCACAGGGGTTTTATCATGCTGCGGGTGGGCGAGGCGGCCCAGAGCGCCGTCTCCCGCGGAAGCTCGCGGTCGCCGATACCATTGGGGTTCACGGTGAGGTGCAGGGACTTTCGGGTCAGCTTTTACCCCGGCGGCCAGCCAAAGGAATACGCAAGCGATGTGGAGATCCTTGATCAGGCCGGGAAGGTTCTGAAGGAAGGCCGGATCAAGGTGAACGAGCCCCTTTCCTACGGGGGGGTCCGGCTCTACCAGTCAAGCTATGGGCGATCGAACAGCTATACCTTCCTCGTCGACGGGAGGAAGATCGTTCTGGCGGACGAAGAGGTGGCGAGAGAGGGCAAGGCCCCCTTCATGGTGGTGCGCTACGCGGCGCAGGTTCACGATTTCGGCCCGGGCGTGATGGTGGCGTACATGGACGGGGAAGAGCCGAAGACACTCTGGTTCCTGAGCGGCGTTGAAAAGATGAGGACCCGGACGATAAAAGGCTCACGGGTCTCCCTCGAAAAGATAGCCGGGGAATACCACACCGGTCTCGAGATGTCCCGCGACCCCGGCGTCCCGGTGGTGCTTTCAGGGTTTGCCCTTATGCTCGCAGGACTCTATATAAACTTCTTCACATTTCACCGAAGGATCTATGTTGTCAATGAGGGCGCCGTTGTTAAGGTGGCGGGCATTGCCTCCAGGAACAAGGAGGGGTTCCTGGAGGAATTGGGCAGATTGGGAAAGGGCCTCGCATGACGACACACCACACTATACTTGGAATTGCGACGATTCTCTACCTGGCGCTCTTCTTCATTCATGTCCTTTATTTTGCCGTCGGAAAAAAAGCCATCCTGACCGTCGCGCGGTACGGTCTTCTGGCTGCCCTTGTCATCCAGGCGGCGGGCATCGCTTTGCGCTGGGTGGAGTCGTACCGGCTTGGCATTGGGCACGCGCCTCTCTCAAACTACTATGAGTCGCTCATATTCTTCTCCTGGTGCGTAAGCCTTTTTGTGTTTGTCATGAGAAAGAGGCTCTATCCCCTGATAACCTTCATGGCCGTTGCCGCCTCGCTTGGCCTCATGGCATACGCCTCCCTTGCCCCGGGGGTAGACAGGGGCATTCAGCCGCTCATACCGGCCCTGCAAAGCAACTGGCTGCACGTCCACGTCATCACCTGCTTTCTTGCGTACGCCGCGTTCGTCGTTTCTTTCATTTGCGGGGTTCTCTCTTTTTTCCATTCCCGGGGGATCGTGCCGCCGGGTCATGCACTGGAGGACATCAATTACAGGAGCATTATTATTGGCTTTTCGATGCTCACATCTGGTATACTAACGGGAGCCGTATGGGCGCACTACGCATGGGGATCATACTGGAGTTGGGATCCCAAGGAAACGTGGTCGCTCATAACCTGGATCGTTTATGCCCTGATCCTTCACCTGCGCTTCGCGGGGGGCTGGAGGGGAAGGCGGATCGCAATAGTATCGATCATAGGCTTTACGTGTGTCGTGATGACCTATTTCGGGGTCAACTTGTTTCTGGCGGGATTGCATAGTTACGCGATATGATAGGTAAAAAACCAAAGAGTCTTGTGGTCTTCGGGAACGGGATCAATTGCGAGAATGAAACGGCGCATGCGAACCGGCTGGCCGGCTTTGTGCCGGAGCTGGTGCACATCGACGAGTTCGTGGAGCGGCCGGGAATGATACACCGCTACACCTTCATAAATTTCCCCGGCGGCTTCCTCGACGGGGACGACCTCGGCTCGGCAAAGGCCCAGGCCGTAAAATGGAAATATCTGGAGATGGCGGGCACGGGGAGGCGCTTTCTCGACGAACTCGTCAAGTTCGTCGAGAACGGGAAGATCATCATCGGAATCTGCAACGGCTTCCAGCTTCTCGTGAAGACGGGCCTCCTGCCGGCGCTGGGAAAGACCTACGGGAAGCAGTCGGCGACCCTCGCCGCAAATGACCTCGGGCGGTTCGAGGACCGCTGGGTCTGTCTGAAGGCAAACCGATTTTCTCATTGCATATTTACGAGGGATATGGATAGAATTTATCTCCCCGTGCGACATGGTGAAGGAAAATGCATCGTCGATTCGGCGGAGAGCCTTTCCGCCATGAAGGAGGGGGGCAACATCGTCCTGCAATATGCCGACAGCGCCGGAGAGGTGTCGATGAGCTATCCCGATAACCCGAATGGCTCGGCGGAGGCCATTGCCGCCATTTGCGACGACACGGGAAGGGTGTTCGGGCTCATGCCGCACCCCGAGGCTTTTGTTGATCGTACGCAGCATCCCCGATGGACCAGGGAAGAGATTTCGAGCGAAGGAGACGGGCTTAAGATCTTCAGGAACGCCTGTAAATATATTTCAGAAAGTTGACTTAAGGAGGGATGTCCATGAATAAGATGGATATAATCAACAAGCTCGCCACAGATATAAACGTGAACCAGAAGATAGCAAAGATTGCCGTGGACACGATCATTGACAGCATAAAAAAAGCGATCATCAACAACGAGCGCGTGGAGATACGCGGTTTCGGCAGTTTTACCCTCAGGGAGTACAAGGCATACCGGGGCAGAAATCCAAAAAGCGGCGAAACCGTTCAGGTCGAACCCAAGAGACTTCCCTATTTCAAGGTGGGAAAAGAACTCAAAGAAATGGTCTGGAAGGACGAGGCCTAGAACTTGTCCCGGTAGGGGCTCGGGGCTCGTCTTGCGGTAGTCACGATGCCCACGACCCCCGGGCGGGACCCCCCTTTCTTCTCGCATCCATAAGCAGGAACCCTTTTTATCGTTGTGGTGATTCCCCCCCGCGGCGCTATCCCCTTCCAATATAGAGAACGCCGCGGAACGGTACCGTTTACGGGCGATGCCGCCTTGGCCTGCAAGCGGGCGCACTGGTCAAGCAGGATTGACGGCTCTACGGTCCGACAGAAAACAGCTTCCCCATGATTGCTTGGCAAGCTTTTTCATTTCCGATGCCACCTCCGTCATTTGACCAAAGTGGGTGAAGGGGCGAATCTTATTGGTGGCGATGCCGATGGAAAGGGCGGTCATGGGAAACTTCCTCGTATTGCCCTGACGGTCGAGAGTTTCTATGAACCCGCTGTCCGTGTCTTTCCTGTCATACAGGGTGGGGGTTATCCGATCAAAGGCGTCGATGATTTCGGCGGAAGCGTCTTCGGCGACATCGACGGATGTTATGAAGACGAAATCATCGCCGCCGATGTGGCCCACGAAACCGTTCTGGGGCTCCTTGCTCTTGACAATGTTGAGGATGAGCCTGCCCGTTATCCGTATCACTTCGTCTCCTCGGGTGAAACCGTAATGGTCGTTGAAGGGCTTGAAGTGATCGAGGTCCGCATAGGCGAGGGCGAAGACGTCGCCCGCCTCTATTCTCGCCTGTATCTGTCTGTTTATGGAGATGTTCCCAGGGAGCTTGGTAAGGGGATTCACCTCCACGATGCGCTCTGAGCGGAGCACCGCCAGGGAGACGCGGGTGAGACCTTCCTGCTCGATATCGGCCCTTTTGAGGTAGTCCTCGACGAAGAGGTTCTTCCAGACCGGCACGTTCAGGATGTCGTCGATGACGACGAGTACCGGCAGTTGATAGAATATGGGGTCGCTCTTCAGGTTGTTTATTACATCCATCGAGTATATGTCCTCTTTGGAGGTGTCGAGGACTATAAGGCTCGGGGGTGAATTATAGATATAATCGATGGCGGACTGGATGTTTCTAAAGAGAAAGACGCCATAGTCGCCGGCAAGGATGCGGTCTATGATCCCCGAGAGGACCACGTCCTGGGATATGACGACGACGGTCTTTTTCTCTTTCATAGCGTCAGGTCTTCCGTTATCTCGAGGGAGTCCTCGGCCTCGTTGAATATTTCGACAACATCCTTCTCGGTGAGCCCGAGAAGCTCCCAGGCCTCCGGCCGGATGGGGGTTATCAGATCGTCGCCGGGAAAACCGAAGCCCCGCGCACGCACGAGGATATCGGCAACATGGACAATGGCGGACTCGACAGGGGTTTGCTTGGTTAGGTGGGGCTTGTGATGGTATTCGATGACGTCGATGAGCTTTGCCGGAAAGCGCCACTTCCGGGCCATCCAGCTGCCGACACTCGCATGGGTGGTGTTGAAATGGTTCTTCTCGGCTTCGTGGATGATGATGCCGGCTTGCTGTGTTTGCGCCAGCGCCCTCTGATATTCATCGGGGAACTGGAGCAGGAGGAAGACCTTGCCGATATCATGGAGGAGGCCATTTACGGATACCTCGTCGGGCTCCTTGTGCCCCGCGCGCAAGGCGATTCTCCTCGAGAATATGGCGGTCCCCACGGAATGCTCCCAGAGGCCGATCATCGTCTTCTGCATGAGGTCGAAGACAGAGACGCCCAGGAGGAGGCCCTTTACAACGGTCAACCCCAGGAGGATGACGGCCTGATTCACCGAAGAGATTCTTCCGGGAAAGCCGTAAACGGGCGAGTTGACCATGCGGAGCACCTTCGTGGTAAGGGCGGGGTCAGAGGATATGAAGACGGAGATCTCGTTAAGGGACACCCTTGGATTCTCGATGACGCCCAGTAGCCTGTTGAGTACCCGGGGAATGGTGGGGAGGGCGTTTATGTGCTCGATCTTTTCCCTGACGGCTCGGACATCCATATTATTCATAAAGGCCCTCGATGTGTTTGCGGGCGGCATTCTTGATGATATTCATAAGGGGCTGATCTCCGACGAGGAGGAAGCGCCTGTCGAGATTCTCAAGAGCGGTCTCTAACGGGGTCGATGGCTTTAGGGAGCCATGGACGTACACCCCGTCCACGTCCATGTTCCTTATCCTGTCGATGAGTTCCGGGGTGAGTTCCGTGTTCTCTCCAAGCAGGACCATGCCGCTTGTATTCACGACGGATCTGGCGGTTTTCATCCCAGGTTCAAGATTGCGAGGGGCTATCTTCGGCACAAAACTTCTCCTGATAGTGTTATCGGCCAAAGGCCAAAAAACGTAATACCCCAGACATCAATTCGGGCGGCATCCGATGTCACGAAGCCACCTCTCGAGCCTGTCGCATCCCTCGGCGAGGTTTTCAAGCTTGTCGGCATAAGAGAACCGCACGTGAGAAGATGCCCCGAAGGCCCCGAAATCATACCCCGGCGTAATGGCGACCCTTGCCTCCGAAAGCGCCCGGTCCACGAAGGCCATGCTGTCCATGCCGAAGCATTCGATTCCGGCGTAAACGTAAAAGGCGCCGTCGGGCTTCGTGGGAATGGAAAACCCGAGGCTGCGCAGGCGGGGCAGGAGAAAATCCCTTCGCTCCCTGTAGAGATCGCACATGCGTGCAAGGCTGGCCGTATCGCCAAAGGCCCCAAGGGCCGCATACTGTGAAATGGAGGGCGGTGCGATGAAAAGGTTCTGTGCGAGCTTCTGTATGGGGCGAACGAGGCCGGGAGGAAGTATCATCCAGCCGAGGCGCCAGCCCGTCATTGCGAAGGCCTTGGAAAAGCCGCTAACAACAACGACCTCCTCGGAAAGGGAGGCGCTGGAAGAAAACCGGGCATCGTAAACGAGACCCGAGTATATTTCATCGACAACAAGGATGCCGCCCCTCGATGAAAGCCGCTCGTGGAGGGCTCTGAGCGCCCCGGGGCGATAGATGGTCCCCGTGGGATTGGAGGGGTTGGCAAGAACAAGGAGGTCCGGTCGGGGGGAGGCGTCCAGCTGCTCGGGAAGGACCTCGTAATTCCTGTCCGCCGACACGGGCAGGGGGGATATCGTGCAGTCCGTAAGGAGGGCGATGTTCCGGTAGCAGGGGTATCCGGGATCGGATATGGCAAGGGTCCGGCCCCGCTCGAGAAGCGCCGCGAAAAGAAGGATGAATGCGCCCGAAGAGCCATTGGTGATAATTATTCGCTCCGGAGAGATGTCGATGTGTTCGCGATCGCGGTAATGGCGGGATACAGATTCCCTGAGTTCGGGGATGCCGAGGCTGTGGGTATAGAAGGTCTTCCCGGCGGCAAGAGCCCGCAGGGCCTCCTCTCTTATGGCGGCGGGCGTTTCGAATCCGGGCTCGCCCACCTCCATATGGATGATGCTGTGCCCCTCGGCCTCCATCAACCGGGCCCTTTCGAGAAGCTCCATGACATAGAAGGGAGATATTTGGGCGGCCCTTGTCGAGATGTTCATGGTTCTTCCCTCATTTGTTTTTCCCGGGGATGCGCCTATCCGGCGTTAGGGAAATGTACCAGAGGAAACGGGCATCTGTCAATGGAATGGGTGCCTTATATACAATGAAAAACATTGACTTTGAAGGGACATCTCTTCATAATTGAGAAAATCGGGGAGGCGACGGAGGGCGCTCGATGACAAAAGCACAGGTCGTGAGGTACGCCAGGGAAAACGGCGTGACATTCATCAAGTTGTGGTTCACGGACCTGCTGGGCTTTGCGAAGAGCTTCACCATCACCGTCGACGAACTTGAGAACGCCCTGGAGGAAGGCATGGGATTCGATGGGTCGTCGATTCAGGGCTTTGCCCGCATAGACGAGAGCGACATGGTTGCGAAGCCCGATGTTTCGACCTTCACCATACTTCCCTGGAGGCCCCAGGGGGATGCCGCGGTGGCGCGGATGTTCTGCGATATTTTCGAGCCCGACGGCACGCCCCACAAGGGGGATCCGCGCTTTGTCCTGAGGCGGAATCTCAAAGCGGCACAGGAGATGGGGTTCGAATTCTTTGTGGGCCCGGAACTGGAGTATTTCTACTTCAAGTCCGATTCGGGGACGCAGACCCTCGACAAGGGGGGCTACTTCGATATCACTACCCTGGATGAGGCCGTGGACCTTCGCAGGGACACGGTGCTTATGCTCCAGAAGATGGGCATTAACGTCGAGTACAGCCACCACGAGGTAGCACCCTCCCAGCACGAGATAGACCTGAAGTACGCCGGGGGCCTCGCCATGGCCGACAATACCATAACGTACCGGGTTGTCGTGAAGGAAGTTGCGAGGAAGTATGGCGTCTACGCAACCTTCATGCCTAAGCCAATATTCGGCGTCAACGGCAGCGGGATGCACGTGCATCAGTCTCTCTTCAAGGGGAAGAAGAACGCATTTTTTGACGGGAAGGACAAGTACCTCCTTTCCGACGTGGGGAAATGGTATATAGCCGGCCTTCTGAGGCACGCCAGGGAGATCACGCTGGTGACGAGCCAGTGGGTAAACTCGTACAAGCGGCTGGTGCCGGGTTACGAGGCGCCGGTGTACATATCGTGGGCGCGGCGCAACAGGTCGACACTGGTCCGGGTGCCGCTGTACAAGCCGGGGAAGGAGAGCGCCACCCGGGTGGAATACAGAAGCCCCGATCCGGCGTGCAACCCCTACCTTGCGTTCGCGTGTATGCTCAGGGCGGGGCTCGAGGGGATAAGGAACAAGTACCCTCTCCCCAATGCGGTAGAGGAAGATGTCTACGAGATGAGCCCGGAACGCAGGAAGGAGCTCGACATAGGGGCCCTTCCGGGAAGCCTCTTCGAGGCCATCGAAGCAACAGAGGGGTCGAAGCTGGTGCGCGAGGCCCTTGGCGAGCACGTTTTCGAGAAGCTCATCGAGAACAAGAAGATCGAATGGGACAGGTTCAGGGCCCATGTGTCGAATTACGAGATCGACACATATCTGCCGGTATTGTGAGGGAGTCGCGAGCTGCCCGAATATGAAAATGTTGGGGGGGGGTGGGGGATTCTCTTGATGACTGAGGGGAGGAGCATGATAGTCAGGAACTTTAATGATCCGGAAGTGATGGGGACCACATACATAGCCCACAGGGGGGCCGTTGCGCGGATGATCATGACGAGCCGGTTCCTGAAAGGGATAGAATTCCTTGCCTATGCCATCCTGCCTCCGGGGAACACGATTGAAGAGCACATAGATCCCGTAGAGGAAATATACCTGGTGTTCAAGGGCGGAGGGAAGATGAAGGTTGGGGACGAGACAAGAGAGGTTGGAGAAGGCGATTCCGTCTGGATACCGGCTGGCGAACCCCATGCACTGGAGAACACGAGGGACGAGGAGACGTTCGTCCTCGTCATAGCCGCATATCCCCGCTAGCAGACATGGGGATTGGGAGAGAAGAAGAGAACCGGGCCGGTCAGGCGCCCCATGAGATGAATATCAGGCCAGGGCTTAACATCAATATCATCATCAACATCGACCACATGAGGGAGACCGTTGATGTCGGGAATTCCGTAATCCATGAAATGGCCGGCGACAGGTTAGTCGTCGCACAGACGGATCCGCCCGTATCAAGGACACACCTCGGCAAAGAGCTTTTCGTGACCTTTCTCGACCGGTCAGGCGGCACGCCGCGGCGGTTTGGTTTTCCAGCGATAGTAGTCGAGTTCATAAAGGAGTTCACGCTTTCTTCTTCGCTGAAGGTCCAGGCCCTGGCCCTGAGAAGGGCGGGGGATTTCGAGGAGTACAACCTGAGGATGTTCTACCGGCTGGAGCCTCCCGGTGGCTGCGGCATCGAAATAGCCGTCGGGGGCAGGTGCGTCAGCATCATCGACATATCCATCGGGGGAGCGAAGTTCAGCCATGAGAAGATATATCCCTTCAAGATCAACGAACCGGTGACGCTGACGGTGTCAGTGGAAGAGGCTTCTTATGAAGTGGTTGCGAAGGTCCTCCGGGTGTGGGAGCCGGAGAACGAGCGGATAAAGAAAACTGTCGCCCTGGCATCGGTGCAGTTCATTGATGTGGAGGCGAATTTCAAGAACATCCTCGCTAGAAAAATCCGTGACGTGGAGAGGGAATTGCGCTGCAAGGAAGTTCGCGTTACGAGATAGCTGCATTTCGTTTGGCCACCCAAGTCTTCGAGATAACAGGCGAAAGGCGTTGTTTCACGTGAAACATCGTCAGCGCAGATTTTCCTCGGCCAGCCCTCCCCCGTTGCTCCCGGTCCTCCGTCTGGGAATGGAAAACAGGGAGGCGGAAAGAGAGGCGGCCAGGCACACTCCCCCAGATCACGTTGTAGTCCCGGAAAACGTCAAAGGGATCACCGGCGGTGATGGAACCGAGGTCGCCCTCGACGGTGCCAGCGCGCCATGATGACGCAGGCCGAAGAGCTTTGCCGGATGAGGGACACGTCGTCGCGGTCCCGGATGCCCGCGAGGCCGGCGAGCGTGCTGTCTTCCTGGTATCCGTAAAAGACGACGCCATCCCCGATCTCGTGCTGCAGCTTCAGGCGAGCCATGTAGGGATCGTGCCAGCGGTCGTCCGGCATGACGCCCTTGTAGGCTTACGCCCCGTTGTTGACGATGTCGAGGATAGCGTCGAAGTCGTGGTCTGTACAGATGTATCATTAGATTAAGAACCTCCCCGGGGAGTGTACAGCGAGAGCGCTGGCTGTCAAGTGGCAGCGTAAGGGCTAATGGGGAGGGATGTCTTGTGCTGGATTGCTGGGGCGGTAGCGGCCGGGGGTAAAGCCGAGGATTGTTCCAAAGGACAGGGTGAAGTGACTCTGGTCGGCAAAGCCCGCCTCCAAGCTGACGTCGGCGGTGGGAAGACCTTGGGAGAGGAGGCGGCGGGCATGATCTACCCGTTTCTGGATCACATAGGCGTGGGGAGGAAGCCCCGCGGCGGCACGAAAGGCGCGCAGAAGATGAAACTTGCTCAGGTTTGCGATGCCGGGGAGCTGACGGAGGGTTACGTTCTCCGTAAAATGCTCGTCGAGATATTCCAACAACGCCTTCACCAGACCCGATCCGCCGTTTCCCGCGCCCCGGGACCCCCCCTCTGTCCGCGTGGCGCGAGATCATGTGCACAAGAACGGAATAGAGGCGGGCCTCCCTTTCGAGGGTGACGTCCGAGAGGTCGAGGGCCTCGAGGAAAGAAAAAAGGCCCGCCGCAACGAAGGGGTCCTTAATGACGGGGGAAGAGAAGTGAGGGGGTTGTGCGTGCAGCCGCTCCCCGCCAGTATGACAGAAGACGAACAACCACGCGTTGAAGGTTCTTGCTCGTTCACGTGACACTGACGAATTGCATTGACAAGCAACCGTCGGGATTGTTTGCATTTGAAACCTGCGTCATCATTCCCCGGTGAGATACGTCCTCGATTTGCGATAGAGGCCGCCGGCCTGTTTTCGTGTGCCTTCCCTCTCATCGAAGGTTGTCTGCCGAAGGACCTTGCCCGGTGACCCGAGGACCAGGGAGTTGGGGGGTATGATCGTCCGGGGGGTGACGATGGTTCCGGCTGCGATGATGGATCCCTCCCCGACGACGACGTCGTCGAGGACTATGGCGCCGGCGCCAACGAGGACGCCGGAACCAATGCGAGCCCCATGTATGATGGCCCCGTGGCTGATGATGGATCCCTCCCCGACGGTGGTGGGAGACCCCTCGGGCGATTCTACGAGGGACATGTCGAGAAGGGCGGAGCCGCTTCCAATGACCGTCCTGGCCTCATCGGCCCTTAAGACGGCCATAGGCCAGATGCTGACGCCGTCCCCGACAAGAACGTCCCCGACAACGCGGGCAGACGCATCAATGAACGCGGTATCATGGATTACGGGAGTCCTGCCTTGAAACGATGAGATATTGCTGTCCACTCCCACCGACGCTGTCCGCCGACCCGCGCGGGCTACCCCGCTCGGCCTGCGCGCGGCAAGGCGTGGTAACGCCGGCAGGGCGCCGAACCTGAAACCTGAAGCCTGGAACCTGGAACCGCTTCTATTCCCCATATTCCTCGAGATAGCGCTCTATATAGGCCGCAACCTTGTTCCCGGGCTGATAGATGCCGAAGTGGCCCTCGCAAAGGACATCGGCCTTGAGAGCAAGAAGGTGCTCCATGGATCGCTGCCACTGTGTCATGTCGGCCCCGAAATCGGCGAGGAAGGGGCCGTGTATGTCCTGGCCGAAGAGAATGCGTTTGCCGTCCTTGTCAAGATAGACCGACGTCGAGCCTGGGGTGTGGCCGGGTGTGTGGAGAAGGACGATGTCATGGCCTCCGATGGCAATAACATGCCGGGACGCGCAGAACGTGAGGTCCACCGGCAGCGGTTGAAACCTGACCCCATACCAGTGGGCGGCGGTCATCCTCTGATCGCCGGCCTCCACAGGTCCGGCATCGAGCTCGTGCATGACGATCCTCGCGCCGGTGCGTTCCCTCAAGGCGGCCGCTCCACCGACGTGGTCGATGTGGCAGTGCGTCAGGATGATCGTCGAAAGCCGGGATGCGTCGAAGCCGAGGCTCTCGATGTTGCGCACTATCGCGTCTGCGCTCGTCCCGGCTCCCGCATCGATGAGCACGAGCTCGCCAAGATCGAGAAGATAGACGCAGCAATCCTTGCCATCGGTGATGTCGGAACTGGCGACAAGATAGATGCCGCTATGTATCTTTTTTGGTCCCATAAGAGCTCCAAAGAAGGTTTGAGGCCTCAGGCCTCAGGCCTCAAGGAAGGCGCCGGCGTTACTGCCTCGGCCGGGTTTCAGCAAAGGCGGAAAAAACATTGGGCTTGTTTCCAACCTGAGGCGTGAAACCTAAAACTCAAGGCTTTTCTATTGTTACAATTCCTTGTCCCGATTGCAAGGGTTTCCGGTCCTTGTATTCGGGGCCGCAGGCCGTCGCGGTCTGGCCATTGGTCGCGGTTCCTGTTCCCCGGCTTCTTGACAGTGAGGTAAAACTAGTTGTAATATAAAGGAAAAAAGGAGGATGCGATGAGGGTTAAATGGTACGGCCATTCGGCATTTCTCATAACGACGGCGAAGGGCGTAAAGATCATAACCGACCCGTACCAGTCTGGCGCATTCGGAGGGGACCTGAGGTACGGGAAGATCACCGATGAGGCGGATATTGTGCTCTCGAGCCATGACCACGATGATCATAATTACACGAAGGACATAAAGGGACACTTCAGGTACATTAACAAGGCAGGAACCTACGAGGAAAAAGGAGTGAGAATACGGGCCGTTCCGAGCTATCACGACGGTTCGAGGGGAAGCCAGCGGGGAAGTAACCTGATTTTTATCATCGAGGCCGACGACCTGAAGGTGTGTCATGCGGGAGATCTGGGTCACACCCTCGAGGCGGCCGGCGTAAGGGAGATAGGGGCTGTCGACATACTGCTGCTTCCTGTGGGCGGTTTCTTCACGATAGACGCCTCGGAGGCGACGCAAGTAGTCGATAGCCTGGGGCCGCGCGTCACCATACCGATGCACTTCAAGACGGAAAAATGCGATTTCCCCATAACCCCCGTGGAAGACTTTACGAGAGGCAAGGAGAGGGTCAGGGTTGCGGGCGGAACGGAGGTGGAGTTCTCGAAACTTACCCTGCCCGGCGAGGCCGAGATAGTTGTATTGAACTACGCGCTTTAGCGGCGGGACGGGGGACGGCACATGCTGAAAAGACTCTTTTCGAAGCAGGATATAGCGAAAACGGTAAAAGGGCTTGCGAGACAGATAGAAAAGGATTTCAAGGGCGAGGAAATCACCTTTGTTTGTCTCCTGAAAGGCTCCTTTGTGTTCACATCGGACCTTGTGCGTTATATAAGGAATCCGTCAAGGATAGACTTCATGCGCGTGTCCTCATACGGCAACGCGATGAGGACCAACGGCAGGATTAACGTGCTCAAGGACCTCGAGGAGGACATTGAGGACAAGAACGTCATTATTGTCGAGGACATCATAGATTCCGGTCTTACCCTGACACACGTACGCAGCCTCCTTGGCGACAGGAAGCCAAAATCCCTCAAGATCTGCGCCCTCATCGACAAAAGGTGCAGGAGAGAGGTGGAGATTGAGGGAGACTATGTGGGTTTTACCATCGAGGACGGCTTCGTCGTCGGTTATGGCATAGACTACGCGGAAAAATACAGAAATTGCCCGGAGATTTGCGTAGTCGTGGAGGAGGATGCCGAGTAAGCAGGCGATATGCCGTTATGTCGGGTGCCTCGATGATCCTCCCCATGCTTTTCCTTGCCTTTGGAGCAGCAGGAGGAGGGGCATACCAAGGGGCCGGATGGCTGGCGCGGGAGACGATCTTTCCTTCGGCAGGGCGCCTTGCGGCCATGGAGTTCGGTTTTGTCGCAGGCAGGCTGACATCAGTGACGCATAGAGTGGACTCTTTTCCTGACTATCTTCTCATGAAGGAAGAGCTCTTCGGGCGGTTCGGAAGGGGAAGGATATCGGAGGATATCGATTCTCGCCCGGAAAGGTTTGTCTGGGAAAAGAGGGGATCGACCACAACGCTTGTCAGCGACTTCAACGTGCCATGAAGCGGCGCTCGCCCGGAAAGGATTCCTCCTGATGAGCAGCAAACGACCAATAACCAAATTAGGATCACCAGATGAGAAGAAAATGACCAATAACCCCAAAGAGAATAACTGGACGGAGACGAACGGTCCGTCTGACGTTGCCGCCACACTGTTGGTCATTGTCTTCTAAAGGAGGTTTTATGGAAGTCTTGGTAGTCTATCATTCAAGGTCGGGGAATACGAAGAAGCTGGCGCAGGCCATTGCCGCCGGTGTCGAATCCGTCGAAGGTGTCGCCTGCACCACGAAGGACACGGGAGAGGTCACCAAGGAGGATTTCCAACGGGCCGACGGCGTGATAGCGGGTTCGCCGGTCTATTTCGGCAGCATGGCGGCCGAATTGAAAGGGGTTTTCGACAAATTCGTCCCCGTACGAAAGCAGATGGCCGACAAAATAGGGGCTGCGTTCGCCACGTCGGGGGACCTCTCGGGCGGGAAGGAAACAACCATGATGTCGATAATTCAGGCCCTGCTCATTTACGGCATGATCGTGGTGGGGGATCCCCTTGATGCAACAGGGCACTATGGTGTATCGTGCACGGGCGCGCCGGACGAGAAGGCGGTGGAAAATGCCGGGAAACTCGGGAAGAGAGTGGCAAGCCTGGTGTTAGCAATAAAGCAAGGAACGCGATGTTCCACGTGAAACACCCAAAAGACCCCTCGGGGCGGCAGAGCACCCAGTTGGCCTGCCGTATTCCGGAACCTGGCGCCCGGCACATGAAATGGTCGCCATCGGTCGGGTGCTGGTAAGACATGAAGAGCCCAAAGATAACGAGGCAAAACGGAAAGGCGCGTGCACCGGCGAAGGTTGCGGCCGGGCAGGCAACCTCCCTCGGCGAAATTCAAGATGTCAAGGCGGCGCTGGAAGACAGCGAGGCACGGTATCGCCTGCTCGTCAGGCATTCGTCAGATGGTGTGTTCCTTTTCAATCCCCGCACGCTTAAGATCCTCGAGGCGAACGCCAGCTTTCTGAAGATCACCGGATTTCGAGAGGAGGAGATGACCCGCCTTGCGTTACCCGATATCGTGGTCATGAGGAAAAAAGAGATTGTCGAGAACGTCCGGAGTGTTCTTCAACAATCGGAGATCGTGTCGGGATTGAGGCAGTACAGGAGAAAGGACGGCACCTTCATCGATGTGGAGATCACCTCTTCGCTCATCAGCCACAGGAGCGAACAGTTCATCATGGTGAATGTCCGAGACGTGACGGAAAGGCTGAGAGCGCAGCATGAGCTTGAGCGGCAGGCAAGGATGCTCCGCGAGCAGGCGGAGATTATCGATATCGCGGAAGACGCAATCATCGTTCGTGACGCGAAGAACCACATTCTTTCCTGGAACAGGGGCGCGGCAAACCGTTTTGGATTTTCCTTTGAGGAGGCCCGGGAGCGGCCCCTATCAGTTCTCTTGAAGACACGGTATCCGCAACCGCTAAAAACAATCAGGAAAACCCTCCTTGCCGAAGGAAGATGGGAGGGAGAGCTTGTTCATCGTACGAAGGATGGCAGGCGGATCGTGGTGGAAAGCAAATGGAAGCTTAGAAGGGACAAGAAGGGCAGGCCTGCCGCGGTGCTGCAGATCGACAACGATATTACGGAGCGCAAGCTCGCCGAGGATGTGCTGAAAAGATCAAAGAAGGAACTGGAGCGGCGGGTGGTGGAGCGCACGAGCGAGCTTACGGAGGCCAATACGCGCCTTGTTCAGGAACTGAAAAGGCGCCAGCAGGTCGAGGATATGCTCAGAAGGGGGGCCGAGCGGTACAAGAACCTGTTTGAGAACTCACCCATGGGTATATATCGGACTGACCCCCGGGGGCTGATTCTTATGGCGAACCCGACCCTGATCCGCATGATGGGTTATTCCTCATTCGATGAGTTTGCCGCCGCGAAGTCCCGCAAGAAGACCTGCGAGCCCACGTACCTTAGCACAAGGATAAAAGACCGACTGGAGGGGGAAGGTCGGGTCCGCGGGTTCGAGGCAAAATGGAAAATGCGCGGCGGTTCAAGCATATACGTGCGGGAGAATGCAAGGGCGATACGCGATGCCAGCGGGCGGACCCTCTATTATGAAGGCACCGTTGAGGACATCAGCGAACAGAAGCAGGCAGAGGAGAGGTTGGACCAATATCAGCGTCAGCTGCGGTCGCTGGCCTCCGAACTCTCCCTGGCCGAGGAGCGCGAGCGTAGAAGGATATCGAACCTCCTCCACGACCACATCGGCCAATTGCTCGCGACGGCCAAAATGAGGCTGGGATGGATCGAAAGCGCCGTTCAGGACAAAGCTGTCGAGCGGGAGATAGACGAGATACGCGACCACATCGGCCAGGCCATCCAGTTCAGCCGTTCCCTGATCTTCGAACTGAGCCCGCCCATACTCTATGACCTGGGTCTCGAGGCGGCGCTTGAATGGCTCACGGAGCAGGTGGAGGAGCACAACTCGATCCACCGGGAATTCGAAAATGACGGCATAGACAAGCCGATACGGGACGAGATACGAGTCCTTCTCTTCACGGCGGTACGGGAACTCCTCGTCAATGTCGTTAAGCACGCCAGGGCGACCTGCGTGAAGGTAACGGTGCGCAGGGTGGACGAGAGCATATCCATCCACGTCGCAGACGACGGGACGGGCTTCAACACCTCCAACCACAGCTATCATATAGCGGAGTCTCGGGGCTTCGGGCTATTCAGCATCCGCGAGCGCCTCCATTCGCTGGGTGGCCACATGGAAGCGCGCTCGCAGGTCGGCAGAGGGGCGCGGATAATACTGATGGCGCCGCTCAAGGCGGAACAGGAAGATTAAAGGTTTTTTATGAAGATTAGAATAGTGGTGGCAGATGACCACAAGATCATGCGGGAAGGCCTGAAGGCCCTCATTGAGAAACAGCTCGACATGGAGGTGGCGGCCGAGGCACAGGATGGTGTGACGGCAACAAAGCTGGCCCGCAAGCTTCTGCCGCACATCGTCATCATGGATATAGGCATGCCCGAGATGAATGGCATCGATGCCACCCGCCAAATCGTGGCCGAGAACAAGGGCGTGAAGATCATTGCCCTGTCGATGCATTCAGACAGGAGGTTTGTCCTCGAAATGCTCAAAGCCGGGGCATCGGGGTATCTCCTGAAGGACAGCGCCTTCGAGGAGCTTGTGAGCGCCGTCCACACAGTAATGACGGGCCAGTCCTATTTGAGCCCAAGGATCACGGATATAGTCGTCAAGGAATATCTCCATAACCTTCCCGGGAACGACCAACCCACCGCCTTCAGCATCCTTACCCGGCGGGAGAGGGAGGTCCTGCAGCTCCTGGCCGAGGGGAAGACCACGAAACAGATAGCCTGTACCCTGAATCTGAGCGCGAAAACGGTAGAGTCCCACAGGCAGCAGATCATGGACAAGCTCCAGACACGCAGTGTCGCGGAATTGACCAAGTATGCGATCAGGGAAGGCATAACCTCGCTCTAGGGACGGGATTCATCGGCCAGGAAGTTGGGCCTTGCGCATCGGGTGCCCGAAAGAACCCGGAGGTGCCTGGTGGATCTCGGGGAAAATACCCCCGAAAATCAGGAAAATCCCTATAGCATGCCCGGCGGGAGAGGGGTACACTTGTACTATAATGCGGTGCGCGGCGACGATGTCCTCATGGCTTCAGAGTTTAAAGTATCAAACAGAGAACGGAGCCTCGTTCAAGGTCTGTGCCCGCCACCGCCCGACGGAAGCAGGGAACGATGCTGCGGGGAGAAGGGGGAAAAGAACTTCGCAAACCGTAAGCGCGACATTTGGGTGCAGCGTCTCCAGCCTTGCCGGACCCGTGAGAAAGATAGAAGAACGAAGGGGGGACGTCGCGGCCCCACCGGCGCCAGATCGCTGATCACAATTATCCCGACGGAGGTCGGAATCCAAACGCCCTTGCCCTGCGTACCAAGAGGATTCCGGCCTCCGTCGCAGTTAACGTAAAAGCAAAGATCGCCCTTGCCCTGAAACCTGAAAGTTAAGCCAGCCCCCTTACTTCATCCACCTGTAGAGGAAAAACCACAGGATCTTGCCATACTCGCTGGTCACCTTTTTTATCTCTGATTCGTGGAAGAACCACAACCCATCGCTGCGCCTCTCAAACCGGGTCGGCACGAATGTGGTCCGATAGCTGCCCCGGGGGAACACCCGGTCTGTTATCAATTTGATTCGCCTCATATGGTGAGGGGAACTGACAAATATGGCAGACGACAGGCCCCTCGTGTCCATCAGTTTCTTTGCCTCGATGATCTCGATGTGGGTGTCCTCGTATACAATAGGATAATGGGGAGGACGCGAAGGGACGACCTTGCGTGACGCGTCGCCATGGTTGTGCGCCTGAGCCACCCTGCCGTACGCGGGTATAACGAGATAGGATGCGTATCCTTCGCCCATGAGCTGTATGGCTTCCGCCCGGCGCTCCTTGTATTCGTTGCCCAGGAAGAGCACGACGGCATCCGCCTTCTGCGGTGGATCGGCATAGAGAAGGTAGGCGGGTGCGTACACCACAAGACCGGCAAAGGCGACAATGACGGCAATGGCGGCCGCAAAGGTTCTCATCTATAATCCCTCAATCCTTCACCGCTCCCATCTCTTCTTCTCCCATGCCCATGCGGTCTCTATGATGAAACCCAGGTCATCGTAAAGCGGTGACCACCCCGTCAACCTCTTGAGTTTTGAGCTGTCGGCGACCAGTTCGGGCGGGTCGCCCGGCCTGCGCCCGGCGAATTCCACGGGGAAGTCCACCCCCGTCACCGCCTTGGCCGCCCTGACCACGTCGAGGACGGAAAATCCATGTCCGTAACCGCAGTTCATAACATCGGAAAGGCCTGTTTCCCCGAGATACGTGAGGGCCAGGAGATGCGCTGCCGCGAGGTCCTCTACGTGTATATAGTCCCTGACGCAGGTGCCATCCGCCGTGGGATAATCGGTACCGAAGACGAGGAGCTTCCTCTGGTCCCCGCGGGCTGTTTGAAGGGCCCGGGTGATGAGGTGCGTGGCCTCGCGGTAAGCCTGACCTATCCGGGCTTCCCGATCGGCGCCGGCGACGTTGAAATAGCGCAGGGCGATGTAACGGAAGTCTCCACCGGCGGCCATGTCCTGAAGCACTCTCTCCACCATGACCTTTGTCATTCCGTAGGGGTTTATGGGACAAAGAGGCGTATTTTCGTCGACGGGGCTCTTTTGCGGCGCCCCGTACGTGGCGGCCGTCGACGAATAGATGAAATAACGCACGCCGTGCTCGGTGAGTGCCTCAAGGAGATTTATGCTGTTTATGACGTTGTTGCGGTAATACATGAGCGGTTTTCGGACCGATTCTTCCACCTGGATGGATGCCGCGAAATGCATGACCGCGTCGGGAGCATATTCCCCGAGCGTCTTCTTCAAAAGCTGCCCGTCGGCAAGGTCTCCCTTGACGAGATCTGCCGACAACACGGCCCATTCATGGCCCGTGGAAAGGTTATCGTAGACGAGGACACTGTGGCCCTGTTCCCCGAGAAGCTTTACAACGTGGCTGCCGACATAACCGGCGCCGCCCGTGACAAAAACCTTCATTGACCCTCCCTGTGGGATACCGCTGTCTCTCGAATTCATACCGGCCGGGCAAAAAATTAAAGGCACCACCAGGAAACGCAGGATCGACACCCGCCCCTGTCGGGTTTCCCGGGCCCGGGATTGCCTCCCCGGCGCTATGTCCTCGTGATGACACGCGCCCGGCCTCGATAGGATGACATTCGTATATATCTTACCACAATCGTTTCTGATAAGTAATCCTTTCTCAACATCCGCGCCAGTGATTGCAGGGCTTTGCGCGGAAAGCCCTGCCACGATCGAATCCTATCGGGGAAAGAACAGGACGACGTTTTCCTGCCCCCCCGAACCACCCTTCAGGGCTGGATAAGGTATTAGGAAGTGATGCATCGGGATGGTAACGTCAAGTATTTTGTGTCAGCAGCCAAAAACATAGTGCACCCCATAGCGTATGTTCTCATAGAGGAAGACTGCATACAGGATCCGCTCCATGCTGGTCCTGTTCTCGAAGACCCCCATGGG